>JAOAFA010000026.1 GCA_026416535.1 Deltaproteobacteria bacterium | reverse complement strand
ATTTTTTAACAAAATTATCATCTGTTTTGATTGCTTCAAATATTGAACCTATCCCACCTTGGTCCATTATTTTAATTAGGTCTTGAGGTATTGAAATATTTAATGCCTTAAAAAGTTCTACAGGATCAGAATAAATTTTTTTGTATAGATCAAAAATATGAGGGGTGTTTTCAACTAAACGCAAATACCAATATGTCTCAAGTGCTTCAAATTGTGCTTTTCTTAAAAAACGCAAATCATTCTTTTTTGGATCATAATTGAATTCCATAATTTCATAAAGAATGGGAAAATTAGATTGGTAACCGCCTTTTCTCCACTCCTCTACTTTATTTTTTAAAACATTATATAAACTCATCATAACCTCCAACCTAAAGTATTTATTTCATTTAGACTAACAAACTCACACATATTAAAATCTATTGCATTTAAATATTTAAATATATTATTACTCTGGTCTTGGTTTGCCCAGTAGAGTTTCACCTCTTCACCATCATAGGGAATTGCGTATTTATGCCTTTTTATCGAGTAGCGATATTGCGGAATAAAATCTCCCTCTTCATAATAACGAGAAAAAAAATTATAAAGGTCATTAAAAACCTGAGATTTTATCTCATCAATCCTATCCACTTCTTCTTTCTGTGCCTTAATCGTTAGAAATTCTTTAGCAACAGGTGTATCTTTGAATTCATCTTTAATTTCACCTGTGGTTGTAAAAGCACTCCTACCCAGACTTTGAATAACTTTTTCTCTTACTTCTTCGAATCTCTGATTTATGTTTTCCAGCCTTTCATCCTTATGTTTAGCAAAGGTTGTGTTAACCTTATTTGCAAGCTCGCTATTAATAAATTTTTCAATCTGTCCTCTTTTATAATTTATTATGCGGTATATTCCGAAATCCAAATCTGATGTCTCAAATTGGAATATTTCTTTTAATAAGCCTTTGAATTTTTCAATTTGATTCATAAAACCTGCCTCTAACTAATTGAGTTCTTTTGTAATATCTGAATGGACTTTGGATATTATTGAAAGATGAAAAAAGCAAGAAAATAATTTGTTGATTGGGTTTTCTGTGTTGTTTTGAGATATATATGGCAATGGGGCATCCAAATGGAGATTCCCTGCCAATAAGATGACAACATTACGATTATGTAAGTAAAAAAATTTACTTTTGGACGTTTGTTTTTATTAGGGATCTTCTATTTTGAAGTGAAATGGTTATGGTTGGGAATGCTGGGTGTTTTAGCAGTATAAGGTTATTTGAATCGAGTTTGTATAATGCTTTACTGAGAATCAATTGAGATTGAAATGTTGGAGTGAACATTTGTCTCTGGATAATCTCTCACTTGTTTAGAAGAAAACATGGTCCAAATTGATTAGGAGGGGGTCTTTATTGGTGAATTTTGCCGATTTATACGAAGGTAGGTCATTAGTCGCCTTATATGTAGTTGGAGTTGGATGTAAACAAAATGGTTTTGTGACAATTATTCATTTTAGCGTTGACAAAATGTCAAAGTAGCATGTTTTCTGATAAAATAGTTTTTTCAGATTCATAATTCTAAGTGGCACTTTTGGGAAATAATGATTAAATTTTGGAATTTTTTCAAGTAATTAGGATCTTGCTTTGAGGAATTTGTCTTTTTGTACCAGATAAAAAACCAAGATTTTTTTGGTATGGAAGTTGATAATTATTAAGCCAGGATGGTATTTATATCATTTGTAAAAAGAAATCTGTGGATTTTGAATTTGTTTTTTATTTTGTTGGCAAGCTTTTTATTGTCGCAATTTTTATCAACTTTTATTGAATTCAGATTGCGGAAGCCCCCTGAGGTTCCGAAGTCGAAGGGTGTGGTGTCTCCGGCCATACAGAGTATTCCATCAGACCAATCTAAGATTGAGGATATTAAGAGTAAGAATTTTTTAAAAACTGTTGTGGCCGGGCCTCCACCGGTTGTTGATACCTCTATTGAGATAAATGATGAAGGATTAAAGGAAGAGTTGCCAATAGCGGGTAATATAAATTATAAACTTGTGGGTACAGTTGTTTCTCAGATTGAAAAATACTCTTTGGCAATACTAATAGATAACAGTACAAATACTACGGGGGTTTACTCGGTCGGTGATCAACTTCAAGATGCTGTGATTACTAGTATTGAACGAAAGAGGATGTATTATAAGAGGGGCAAGAGGATAGAATACTTAGACCTCGAAGAGGAGGGGAAGGAGAGGATTAGCAAGTTTCAGGCACCACCACCTCAGCCTGTATCTGCGGTTGGCGAGGGCATAAGTAAGATAGCTGAAGGGAAGTACATAGTCTCTCAGAGTGAACTTGAAAGAACCCTTAGTAATCTCAATGATGTGGCAATGCAGGCAAGGATTGTCCCTAATTTTGAGGGGGGCAGGGCAAATGGTTTTAAGATTTTTAACATAAAAGCGAACTCAATTTATGAAAAAATAGGATTAAAGAATGGGGATGTGATTCAGAAAATAAACGGTTTTGAGATAAATAGCCCAGATAAGGCCTTTGAGGTATATCAGAAATTGAAGGACGCGAAGGCTATTAACATTGAAATTAATAGAGGGGGAACTACTATGTCCTTCGATTACACTATTAGATAGAGTAATATTGGGAACATTAGGGAGAGAAATTTATGAATAAACAAAGAATGTCGTTTTTATCTCTAATGCTATTTTTAGTGCTCGCTTCCGATTTGGTGGCTCAAAGTGAAGGTAGACCAAAGTTGAATATCCCGACAAGGGGGATTTTAAAAAATAAGGATGTTTTAGCTCCGGCAGGTATAAAAAAGAAAAAGACACAGCAACAGGAATTGATTGAGACAGAGAGGCAGGAGAAGTCCGAGCAAAAAAAAGAGGAGAACGTTCCAAAAGGCAATGTCCTTAAGGGGGAAGAAAAGGTAGAGATTTTGGAGGCAAGTGAAACCTCGAGCTGTCTTAAAAGTAAGGGGAAAGGTCCATATAAGTTGGATTTTAACAAGGCTGATATAATAGATATTGTGAAATTTATCTCCGAGCTTACTTGTAAGAATTTTATTATTCCAGACAATTTGAGGCAAGGGAAGATCACGATTATGTCTCCGGAACCTGTTAGTGCTGAGGAGGTCTATAGGGCATTCCTCTCAGCCCTTGAGGTTAATAAGATTACGATCGTTCCTGCTGGAAAATATTTAAAATTAATGGGTCAGAGAGAATCCATATCATCTACAATTCCTACGGTAATAGGTGATGAGAAATATCCAATCGATGATCGAATGATTACCAAGATTGTGAGAGTAAAATATGTTGATCCAAATACTCTCCTTCCTACATTAAAACAGTTAGCAAGTAAAGATGGGGATATTTTTCTTTACGCACCTACTAACTCTTTGATAATAAGTGATACTGGGAACAATCTTTATAGATTGGAAAAGATAATGGAGGAGCTCGATAGACCTGGGTTTGTCCAGGAGATTTACTTATACACGCTTAATTACGCGGTGGCCTCCCAGATAGCAGAGAAATTAAATAACATATTTGATGTGAAAGGTGGACAGGGCGGTCCACCTACCCCGACGTTTAGACCGGCTTCTACCTTGAGCGAGCGACAATCTCAAACCAAAGACAAAAAAGAAGACGAAGAGTTAAGAATATCTAAGATTATAGCTGATGATAGAACTAACAAGCTTATTATTATTGCAACAAGGAGATCTTTTGAAGATATTGTGGAGGTGATTAAAAAACTTGATGTCCCAGTTCCTGGAGAGGGACAGGTTCATGTCTATTATCTTCAATATGCGGATGCCGATCAGCTTGCTAATACGTTATCCCAGCTTGCTCAAGGTTATAAAGGGGCACGTGGGACATCAGGTCCTAAACCAGCTACGCCGGCACCTTCTGCCCCTGGCGCATCAGCCGAATTGTTTCAAGGAGAGATTAAGATTACAGCGGATAAGGCTACCAATTCACTCCTTATAATAGCTAATCAGAATGATTACAAGAATCTTGTGAAAGTCATAGAAAAATTAGACGTTAGGAGAAGGCAAGTTTTTGTTGAGGCCGTAATTATGGAGGTCTCACTTGATAAAAGAAAGAGTGGGGGGATGGCGTTTAATGTTGGTATGGGAATGGAGTATGATGGACAGAAATTCCCCGTATTCGCTGGAACTATACTGGGTGGTCTGAACTCTCTTGTGCTCGAACCTTCGTCGCTTGCTCAATTAGGTGGCTTTATATCAGGTGCTCAGGGCCCTCCTGTTGAAGGGGTGGAATTGGGTGGTGCCACCAAGATTACACTCCCGAGTTTTGGGGTGATTTTAAGGGCACTCCAGGCGAGTTCGGATGTTAACGTTCTTTCAACTCCTCATATATTGACTACGGACAATGAAGATGCCGAGATACTTGTTGGACAGAATATCCCGTATCAAGCAGGGTTTACTTCGACTCTCGGGGGGACAAACCTTACGAGCTGGACTCCCATTGTTTCTATTCAAAGGCAGGATGTTGCCTTAAAGATGAAGATTAAACCACAGATAAACCAAAGTGATTATGTCAAGCTAAATATAGAACAGGAGGTATCAGAAGTTGCAGGCACAGATCCATTACTTGGACCAACGACTACAAAGAGGTCTGCAAAGACCGTGGTTGTAGTAAAGGATCAGCAGACTGTGGCAATAGGAGGCCTTATGAGGGATAATCAGTCGGTCTCAATCTCTAAAGTCCCGATTTTGGGTGATATACCTATTATTGGTTGGTTTTTTAAGAGCAAAGAGACTAAAACGACAAAGACTAATCTGCTTTTATTCCTTACTCCTTACATAATAAGTGATAAGGATGATTTTAGGAGGATCTTTGAGAGAAAAATGAGGGAGAGGAAGGAGTTTATAGAGCGTTTTTATGGTGTAGGAGCTGAGTTTGATATTTACATAGATTATAATAAGAAACATGGTCCATTCTTCGAAATGAATAAGAGGATGAATATGGAATTAAGTAAGTTTGAAAACGGTGGTAGAGGTAGCGGAGACGAGATATTAATTACACCTGATACTGACCTAGATAGATTGAAGGTTGATATGATAAAAGAAAAGCAAGAAGAGAAAAAAGAGGAGATTAAATTGAAAGATGACCTAAAGGATATAAAAGATGAGAATGTTGATTCTGGCAGAATAGATAAAGAGAATAATGAAAATAAAATAGAAGAGAAACAAGAACATATTGAGGTTAGGTAAGGCTAATATGGAGCTTTTAGGTGAAATTATAGTGAGAGAATTTTCTATTGACCCATCTAAGATAGAGGAGTCGCTACAGGTACAGAGACAGAAAGGCGGAAAGATTGGAGAGATATTAGTAGGAATGCGAATAATAAGTGAGGCTCAGCTTACTCGTGCTCTATCAATACAATCCGGCATTCCTCTTGCTGAAAGGATAAATCCGGACAAGATTGATCTGGAGTTGATAAGAGATTTTTCTATAAATTATCTTAAACAACACAGAGTCATGCCTATAGAATTGAAAGATAGGTATGTTCTTGTTTTAGTGTCAGATCCCTATAATCTAACTCCGGTAGATGTAATATCTCAAAAGTTTAAGAGGTCATATAGGCTTTTGTTGGCGCCTACTGAAGAGGTTATATCAATAATTAATCGGGTTTTTGACCGTAAGTCTCAAGAGGCTGAGGCGGTGATGGATGATATGGCTACTGCCAATCTTGGTGATATAGCCTCGGAATTAAATGAACCGCAGGACCTTCTTGATGCAGGGGATGAGGCACCGATAATTAGGCTCGTCAATTCTTTATTTGCACAGGCAATAAGAGAACGTGCATCTGATATTCACATTGAGCC
>JAOAFA010000025.1 GCA_026416535.1 Deltaproteobacteria bacterium | reverse complement strand
CCAGTCTGCTCCCTACCTTAATACCCTCTTTTGTTTTAAACAAATCAGACATTACCATTATTGTGTCTATTTTATCCTTATAATACCATCCCGGACAGTTATCTGATTCAACAAAAAATATACTTTTGTCATTTTTGTCTATGACTTTATTCTCTTCAACTCCCTGAGTAACAATTATCAAATGTAAACTATCAATCATTTTATTTCCATCTTTTTCAATAACAATCTGTTTTCCAAGACCATATCCACCAGAACAGCAACCATCTATACAGATTCCATATCCCTCTACAAAATCATATTTATATTCCTTTTCTGCAATCTCCATCCAATTACCACCAATTTTAAAATAACCGACAGAATTATTGGTTATAAGGTATTTTTCTGGAACTTTAGTATTACCATCTTTATCCTTAGCCCCGACATAATCAGTGATTAACACTGCCAGAAATATTACCGCATAATATACTTTCATAACTTTGCTCCCTAAAGTATTTACTTTGACAATTCGCTCTGGATGAAATTTTTCTTAACAAAGAGCATCCTTCCGCTCTGTCGGATAATACCGCGCTTAATAAAATCGTTAATACTTCTGGTTACTGTCTCTCTCGTCGTCCCTATTTGAGAGGCAATTACATTGTGAGTAGGCCTGTTGTCAATCACAAACTCATTTCCTATGTCTCTTCCTTCTTTCTTTACAAGGTCAATTATAAACCGAGCAACTCTACCATAGGCATCTAAAAGCGATAGATTAGAGATTATTCCATCAGCCTGTCTCAATCTTTTTGAGAGATATTTTAGTAACTTAACTGTGAATGCCGGATGTCCATAGAGCCACTCTAAGAATACTTCCCTTGGCAAAACCAACACTCGGGTTCTTTCCAGAGTAATTACATAGGCTGACCTTACATCTTCATCCAATAAAGCCATTTCCCCAAAGAAATCCCCATCTTCTAAGATAGAAAGTATAATCTCCCGTCCTTTCTCTCCATAAAGAACTACCTTTACTTTTCCTTCAAGAATTACATATAGAGAGTCTCCTTTGTCATTCTGGATAAGTATGTTTTCCCCCTTCTTGTACACTTTTTCACTCATTAGAGAAGAAAGTTTATTCAACTCATACTTGTTTAAATCGGAGAATAAAAATATTTTGCTCAATATCTCCCCTGACGTCATCAACTTCACCTCATAGAAAAGTTTATAGAGCCTTGGCGATTTATCGGAAATGTCTTACCGTTTACACCCAAAATCCCCTCTACTACATAATTAAACTTCTTTTGAGAAAGCATCTTTTTTACTTGAACAGAGTACTTCGAAAGGTCAATCTTTGCTGGGAAGGTATAACTCAATTGAGCATTTGGTGGGCATTTTTCTAGCTCAGCAATCCGTCCTTCCCCAACAGGGATATTCTCTATCAAAACTCTGTAGTCAAAAAAATCAATCTTTATTTCAAACGTGTTGTTGTTGCTTATAAGCAGGTCAAATGTAAAACCAATCTCCCCCTTTTCACCACTAGAAATTGATGCACCAGGGACACTTACCTGTGGTATCTCAGGAAGAATTATCTGGTATTTCGCACCTATTGGAATCTCAAAGCCATCACCCCTCACAAATCCACTCAGTTCATAGTCTGCATTCTTTTTAGAGAGAAACTCCTCTAGCTTTGCGCTCTCCTCAGGAAATCTCACAGGGACAACTATATCAAAACTGCTACTCTTCAATGCCTCTACGCTAAGATTAATCTCTTTTTTGATAGCTGGAATCTTTATATCTGCAAGCGAAAATGAATACTCAGCCTCCTTAATAGTAATAGGAACATTATTCTTATTTTCAACTATAAACCTAAATTTATACTCAATCCCTGTAATCGAGGGATTTACAAAATCTATCCTATCATAATCAATAGAAATCTTATCAGCTGAAAAATCATAAGTCTGCTTATCCACCCTTGTTGTAGCGCATGAAATCATACACAAACCTAAAATAAACAAAATGGCAAATCTCATTTTTATCTCCTTACAAATTACAAAGTTTACCTCAAGAAAATTACATTATTTTTTTATAAACATAAACTTTTGTATTTGTCCACAGGTTTTAAACTTGAGTCCTTTAGATTTTTGAAAATTTTAATCACAATTCAAATTTTGTCTTGTAATATAATTTTGATATAGTATAAAAAAGTGCTTTGGGTTATCCATGGAGGTATGAGTATGAACGAACGAGAGTATTTATTTTCATCTGAATCGGTAACAGAGGGCCATCCTGATAAAGTGGCAGATCAAATATCTGATGCCATACTTGATGCCATTATTAAAGACGACAAAAATTGTAGGGTGGCCTGTGAAACACTTGTAACAACAGGTCTTGCAATGATAGCTGGAGAGATAACTACAACAACATGGGTTGATATGCCAAATATTGTAAGGCAAACCATAAAGGAAATAGGTTATAACGATTCATCCATGGGTTTTGATTGGGAGACATGTGCAGTGATTACCTCTATTGATAAACAGTCTCCGGACATCGCCATGGGAGTAAATGGTAAAGGTGTTTATAACAAGAAGGAACTTGGAGCGGGCGATCAGGGTATTATGTTCGGCTATGCCTGTGATGAGACAGAGGAATTAATGCCACTACCTATAATGCTTGCGCATGGGCTTACCATGAAGTTAGCTCAGCTTAGAAAAAGTGGAAAGCTCACGTGGCTTAGACCTGATGGGAAGTCACAAGTAACAGTTAGGTATAGAGGTAATAGGCCTATCGCTGTAGACACAGTCGTGCTCGCGGCTCAACATTCTCCAGAAATTGCTCACAAAAAAGTAGAAGAGGCTCTAATAGAAGAGGTAGTCAAAAAAGTAATACCTGAGAATCTTATCCACAGAGGCACAAAGTACTATGTGAACGCTACTGGAAGGTTTGTGATTGGAGGTCCTATGGGAGATTGTGGGGTGACTGGACGAAAGATCATCGTTGATACCTACGGTGGATGGGGGCATCATGGTGGAGGTTGCTTCTCAGGGAAAGATCCAACAAAGGTTGATCGCTCTGCCTCATATATGGCAAGATATATTGCTAAGAACGTGGTAGCGGCTGGTCTTGCATCAAGATGTGAGGTTCAACTCGCCTACTCTATTGGTATTGCCCATCCTGTATCAGTATATATAGATACTTTTGGGACCGAAAAGACAGATGTCAAACAGATAGAGAAGGCAGTTATCTCACTATTTGATATGAGGCCCAGGGCCATTATTGAACATTTAAATCTTCTCAGACCAATATATAAAAAGACAGCGGCATATGGACACTTTGGAAGAAAAGATAAGGACTTTACATGGGAGAGGACAGATATGACTGATAAACTTTTAAAACTCTGCAAAATTAAGTAAAAAGGGGGACAAATGAGATACGATATAAAAGACTTGTCTTTAGCAAAAAAGGGAGAGCTAAGAATAAGATGGGCAGAAATGGATATGCCTGTCCTAAGAAAGATTAGAGAGAGATTCAGAGAAGAAAAGCCACTTAAAGGTGTGCGAATAGCGGCCTGCCTACATGTTACAACAGAAACAGCAAATCTTATGCGGACATTAAAAGATGGTGGAGCAGAAATAGCGTTATGTGCAAGTAACCCTTTATCTACTCAGGACGATGTTGCAGCGGCACTTGTGAAGTTTGACAAGATCCCAGTATTCGCCATTAAGGGAGAGGACAACAAGATCTATTATTCACATATAATCTCCGTACTCTCTATAAATCCTCAAATTACCATGGATGATGGGGCAGATCTGGTCTCAGTTTTGCATCGTGAAGAGAAGAAGAGACTTCCCAACGTCGTCGGAGGAACTGAAGAGACTACAACAGGTGTAATAAGACTCAAAAATATGGCTAAAAACGGAGTTCTGGCTTATCCAATAATAGCTGTCAATGATGCCTTGACTAAACACTTATTTGACAATAGATATGGCACAGGACAATCTACAATAGACGGGATATTGAGAGCAACAAATAGACTTATTTGTGGCTCATACTTTGTAGTAGCTGGTTATGGATGGTGCGGAAGAGGTGTGGCAATGCGAGCCAGAGGCATGGGAGCCAAGGTCATTGTAACCGAGGTAGACCCTATAAAGGCCCTTGAGGCAGTTATGGATGGATTTGAGGTTATGCCAATGGATAAAGCCTCAAAAATTGGTGACATATTTTGCACACTGACAGGCGACATAAATGTTATCACTACCAAACACATGCTAAGTATGAAGGATGGGGCTATTTTATCAAATTCAGGACATTTCAATGTAGAGATTGATATTGTTGGGCTCAAAAGGATTTCAAAGTCCCATAAAGTAGTCAGGGACTTTGTGGAGGAATACACATTGAAAAATGGTAAGAAGATTTATTTACTTGCCGATGGGAGATTAATCAATCTTGCATCAGCAGAAGGACATCCGGCATCCGTCATGGATATGAGTTTTGCCAATCAGGCTCTATCAGTTGAATACATATTGAAAAATAAAAAAGCCCTTAAAAAAGAGGTCTATACTATTCCAATCTCTCTCGATAGAGAGGTAGCACGTATCAAGTTGAAATGCCTTAATATATCAATCGATACACTAACTGAAGAGCAAAAGAAATACCTCTCACAATGGGAGGAAGGGACATAACCAAAGGGAAATAAATTAATGGAGTACCTTTTTGCGGCCCTTATGGGAATCATTCAAGGGTTGACTGAGTTTATCCCTGTTTCAAGCACAGCGCATCTAAGGATACTACCTGAATTGCTTGGTCAAAAGGACTTAGGGGCGGCATTCACTGCCATTATCCAGATAGGAACCCTTTTCTCTCTTATCATATATTTTTGGAAAGACGTTTATAAACTATTAGTCGATTTCTCTTCATCCCTCATCAAAAAGAACTTCAAAAATCCAAATTTTCTTCTATCACTCTACATTATTGTAGGGACCATCCCAATAATAATTTTCGGAATACTTTTTAAAAGACTGATTGAAAACGAATTCAGATCCCTCCTCGTTGTGTCGTTATCCTTAATAATATTTGCTGCACTGTTGCTAATATCGGAATGGATTGGCAAGAAAGAAAAAGGAATAGAGAATATGAATTTGAAAGATGCCATTCTAATAGGTTTGGCTCAAGCCTTTGCACTCATTCCAGGTGCCTCACGCTCTGGAGTTACAATATGTATGGCATTGTTTTTAGGTTATAAAAGGGAGATATCAGCCAGATTTTCTTTTTTGATGTCAATACCCTCTGTGCTGGCGGCAGCAATTTTCGAGGCAAATGAGATATTTAATTCTGATTTGGGTTATAGCATAGCTTCGGTTATAATTGCCACTCTATTCTCACTTGTCTCAGGAATTATAGCAATTGAGTTTTTATTGAGATTTTTAGTCTCTCATAAGATAAATATATTTGCATATTACCGAATATTGCTTGGCACTATCATCTTAATCTTCTTTGTCTGATTCTATCATGGAATGTAAAACTTCAGAGATTGATAGCTTCTCTTATAGGGTGATTAAAAAGGTAGGATTGGCAATTAATCGCTATAAAATGATCAACGAAAATGACAGAATTCTAGTAGCTGTCAGCGGAGGTAAGGACTCACTAACTCTGTTAAAGGCTTTATTAGCAAGAAAGACATGGGTTCCAATAAAATATGAAATAGTTGCGGTAAATGTTCAATCAGATATGTATTGCGCGGGGTGTGTGCACAAAGACATTTTAAGAAAGATATTTGAGGAGTTGGGTGTAGAATATCACTTTGAGGAGATTGAAATACTAAAGCGTTTAAGAGAAAAAAGGGAGAAACTCAACTGTTTCTTTTGTTCATGGAATAGGAGAAAAGCTCTCTTTTTAGCAACAAAAAAATATAACTGTAATAAAATTGCAATGGGTCATCATATGGATGATGTAATTCATACAATTCTTATGAATATGATTGTTCATGGGAAAAGAGAGGGAATGGAGCCAAAGGTCTCATTCTTTGGAGGTGAATTTGAACTGATAAGACCCCTATTCTTTGTTAGGGAAAGCGAAACAAAGAGATTTGCAGAATTAAATAAACTTACATACCACACTTGTAGATGCCCCGAAGCATCTAAAAATATTAGGGTAGAGATGAGAAGATTAGTTGAAGAGATGAACAAGATAAACAACAAGGCCTATTTAAACATCTTTGCCTCAATGTATGGAAATCCCAATAGACGCTGCACATGAAATTGGGAAATACTTCCTTAGTAACCTCAAGGTCTATTTTTTACCTAAGGGTAGAGTAGCTCTATTCCAAATTAACCAAAAGTAAATATATACATTAATCCCATTCCACGTCTCATTTTCTATGTCTGAGAAGTTATAGTAATAAATGACAGAGCTGTACCCCAGAGTGGGCACTTTAAAATCAATAGAAAAGATTCAACCATAATTTCATGGCACATTTTAAAAAAGCTCTTTTATATTTCACTCGTTCTGTATTTACAACCACACAAAATACTAAGGCTAAATCCGATTAATTTGACAGAGGAACAGATTAATATTATTCTATAATTCATGGATATCAATTCAGAAATAACCAAGCTGGAAAATATGATCGAGGCACTAAAGAAAAAGTATGAACTATTCTTTTTTGGTCTTGAAAAGAAACCTCCAAATGCAGAAAGAGACCAGGTAGATCGAAAGGTCAGGGAACTCCTTAATACTTTTATTACCAACGCTGGACAACGATATAGGCTTCAGAGTGTCGTTGGGAAATATAACAGCTATGTAAGGTATTGGGAGAGGATAATGCAGCAAATAGAAGATGGGACATACCAAAGAGAGCTTTTAAAACGGCAGATTATTCAAAAAGAATTTGCTCAAAAGACGTATAAAAAACAGGATACATATACCATTGGTGAAGACGAGGAAAAAGATGCTTATCCCAAAAAACCATATACCTCAAATGGGCTTCCAGATGAATATGTAAAAGAGTTGTATGACAACTACATTCAGGTAAAACAGACTCTTGGTGAAACTCTTGGTAATATTACGCTTGACACTTTCAAAAAGTCACTCGAGAAGCAACTCCCACTTTTGAAAGAGAAATATAAAACAGATAATATAGTATTCAAGATATCTGTGAAAGGAGGTAAGGCTACTATAAAGGCCATTCCTGCTGACAGAGAAGAAGAAACAACATAATTAATACAAATTCTCTCCTTCCTTGATCTTTCCAGAGAATATCCGGTGGATATACACTGTGTAAAAAACTACGATTGGTAACCCGAGCAACACAATTATTAACATATTTCTGAGCGTAGCAGGGGTTGATGCAGAATTATATATATCAAGTCCCCCCGATGAATCAAGCGATGGAAGAAAATACGGATAATTCCCCACTCCGAATATTATCATTAGCGAGGTTATAAACAGAGAGCTCATCAGAAAATTACTCGTGATCTTTGCAGATTTATTCGCAAGATATGAAAGAAACAAAAATACAAGTGGTAATATTAACAATACAAACAATATTGGATTTTCAAGGTAGTTTGAGAGTCTCTCATGCACAAAAATAATAGTTAGTAGCAGGTTTAATAAATACATGGCTACATTGATAAAGATGAAATATTTATTAATAATCATCGCTCTTTTGTAAACTTCATTCTCAAGCTTTAACATTACATAAGCCGAGCCATGCATGATTATAACAGACACCGCAAACAAACCCATAAATATTGAATACGGATTTAATAATCCCAAAAAACCACCATAGTAGTGTTTCCCTCCTACCAATTCAAGCCCACGAGCAATATTCCCAAGAGCAACCCCTAAGATAAAAACGATTAAAAGGCTTGAGATCATAAATATATTATCAAAAAACAATCTATTTTTTTCGTGTTCCAACTTGTTTCTAAACTCAAGTGAAATTATCCTAAGTATTAAGAAGAACAGAAGCAGAATTAAGGCTGTGTAAAAGCCAGAAAATACGGAGGCGTAGACCACTGGGAATGCGGCAAATAATGCCCCACCACCGGTAAGTAACCATACCTCATTGCCATCCCAAAATGGACCAACTGAGTAGTACAATCTTTTCCTCTCCTCATCTGTCTTGCCAAGAAATCTGTTGAGTATACCCACACCGAGGTCATAGCCATCAAGAACGATATAAACTGTAAATACTATACCAATGAGAACGTACCACAAACTGTTCAGTATCATACTCTATACTCCTTATTCAGCTAATTTCTTGACTATCTCCCTCTTCACAAGAAATATAACGATAGTCAAAAGACATAGAAATATTAGAGTAAACAAAACTATTGAAAATAAAACCTCCTGAGCCGAGGTTACAACAGATATACCATCTCTCGTCAACATAAGCCCCTGAACAATCCAAGGTTGTCTACCCACTTCAGCTGCTATCCAACCAAATTGCATAGATATGAGTGGCATTATGCCGGATAGGACCAACACCTTAAGATACAGAGTGTTTTCAAACAGGCGGTTCCTAATCAGCAAGAAGATACCAAACCCAGTAAGAAGTATAAAGAAGATACCAAAGGCAATCATTACCCTATAAGAAAAGAATGTTATCTTTAGCGGTGGCCAAAAGGATTTATCAACTGAGTCAAGTCCCTTTATCTCAGCATTGGGATCAAACTCTGCCATTATGGACAGCATTTTAGGAATTAGAATGGGATATCTTAACTCTTCTCTTTCCTTATCGGGAATTCCAAACAGTGACATTGGTGCCCCTCTCTGAGTCTTGAAAAGACCTTCAAAAGCGGCCATTTTCACCGGTTGTGTTCGCGTCACCTGAACAGCGTGCCAATGTCCGGTAAACAACTGAGCTATGGAGAATATTGTTCCAATGATTAGTGACAACTTTAACAATCTTCTGGAGAATTCATCTTCCTTCTTCTTAATAAGTATATAGGCCCCTATCGCCATTACAAAAAATGAACCAGTGATAATACAACCAACTACAGTATGAGTAAATCTTGGCAATGTAGAAGGATTAAATACGGCTGCCCAAAAATCAGTAATTACTGCACGATTACCAACGACCTCATATCCAGCAGGTGTATGCATCCAGGAATTCGCCACTATTATCCAGAAAGCAGAGAGAAGAGTACCCATAAAAACAAGAAACGTAGATACTAGATAGAATCTTTTACTTACCTTTTGGCGACCAAATATCAACACTCCAAGAAACGTAGATTCAAGGAAAAATGCAAATATCGCCTCTGCTGCTAGTGGTGACCCAAATATATCACCTACAAACTCTGAGTACCTCGACCAGTTTGTTCCAAATTGAAACTCCATTACAATCCCCGTGGCCACACCCGCGGCAAATAGAATAGAAAATATCTTAATCAAAAACTTTGATATGTCCTCATTTATTTTGTCACCCGTCTTATAATATCTATATTCATTTAAGAATATAAGAAGAGACATCCCAATTGTCACAGGTGGAAAGAAAAAATGATATGCGGCAGTCAAAGCAAACTGGATTCTAGATAGCAACACTACATCCATAACACCTCCAGTATTATTATATTAGTAATGAAAATGGATTATATTTATTTTTTCCTTTGTTTGAGTTTATTAATCTCATCTACAAGCTCTTCCTTCGTTATAAGGCCCTTTTTAATTAGTAATCTGACTACCGCTACAAATTGTAAATCCTGTGCTACTTTATCACTCTTTGAGAATTCAACAATTTTACTATTTGTAACTTCTCGCCTTTTTTCCTCTTTTTTTACCACTATGTTACTCTCATTGCCTTCAAAAGAGATCTCCTGTTCATAGAGTGGAACACTAAGCTCTGAATAGGGCGACATTTTACTATCTGGTGATATTTCAATAGGATCGGTGTCAATCCCAAGATAATATCTTCTTATCATCTTCTCTATCATACCTTGAGGGGCAAGTGCCGGTCTAACTTTATAATTAGAAACAAATTCAACCTCTGTTATGGCATCTAAATTTAAGGGATCTACCATTGCCACAAGAAGAAGAGTTCTTGGTCCTTCCTGAACAAATGAAACAGGGAAAAGCGTATATTTTTGGGCAATCTCTGGGGTTATCAGTTTAAGTATCATCTTATTCTCCCTATAACTTGTTAGATCCACTATAGGGAGACCTAAGTGTCTACTGAGGATTTCTAACAATTTCTCCTCTTTAATAAAATTGTTGGCTACAAGTGCGGCACCAAGCTTATAATTCCATTTCTTTGCAAAATCTAATGCAACCTTGAGCTGATCCTCATTTATTACCCTCAATTCAAGCAATATATCTCCTAGTCTCTTCTTGGGTTGCATCTTATTTCTTCTTTCTCGCCTCTTTTTTCATCTTATTCGGCGAGATATCTTCATTAAATTCTGGTGGAACCTCCTCAACTGCCTGCGCCTCCCATTTCGCATCGGGTGGCAACTTCCATGATGGCTCAATTGGAACATCCTTAAAACTAAGTGCCCACTGAACCTCTGAACCAAAGTAGGTCTTAGCAGAATACCTAAACTCAAAATCTGCCTTTGCAACAGGATGAGGAATAAGGGGCAGGTCATAATAACCCGGCATAGCCAGAGGCGGAAAATCCTCTATCCATATAGTGGGATCTTCAACTCTCATATTAGGTTGAGATGAAGACGAATTGATCTCACCAAATTTTTTACCATTTTCATCATATAATGTTATTGTTATACCACTATATCTCATCTCTGGAAATGCACCCCACATTATAAACTTCCACCTCAAAACAGAATTGCCACCTTCATTCACTCGTGATATATCGTAAAAATCCAGCCTTACACCCTCATCCGATGCAGTATATATAGGATTATATCTCGCCTCCAAAAATGTCTGAAAGACCTCTTTTGAATACTTAAATGCCTCTTCCATAGCTGCCTTCCGCTCTTCATATTTTTTATCTACCTTTTCCCCCAACATAGCTAATTGTGTCCCTACTTCCTTACCACCTTCCAAATATTCTTTCCACTTCTTATCAATATCCATCTCCTTACCATACTTCTTATATACATCTTTGATCTTGCCTAAGTGACTCTTTATAAGCGATGTTATCTCTGTTACATATTGTCCTTTGTTTTTAGCAACCCTCATCCATGCATTTTTTATAATGAATTCTTGAACTAAGTTCTTTTTTTCAAGCTCATAATTCCGCTCGGCATTTACCTTTGTAGCGTAAGTTATTAAATATATAATTATGCCTCCAATTATGAGAATTCCTGCAAGAGATAACAAAAATTTCTTGAATTCCATACAGAACTCCTTCTAATAATATCTGTGGTGTATATTATCCAAAGACTTTCTTAAAAGCAAGAACAAAAAAGCTTGTGTGATACTTGATTATGGCGTACAAGAGATGTATTATTTGGTAAGTAAAAATGTAGAGTATAAAATATATCGCCCTAATAACATTGGTATGGTCAATCATTCTTATAAACCCGGATGGTTTCTTATATGAAGATGACGAAGGGGCATACTTATATATATATATCTTCCGCTTTGTCTTTCGGGAGCTCCCTTTATACAGAGGTACTGGCAGCAAAACCGCCACTTCTATTTTGGCTTGGCGCTATAATTCATAGATTAGTAAGGAATGAAATTATCATCTTTAAGATAATGTGGCATCCCTTTTGAGATTTATGGCGGCATTAGTGATTTTTCTAATAGTAAGGAGAATTAGCACTCCTAGCATGATGAGACAATAAAAATCGTATCATCTTACCTCAAGAATACCTCATCGAAAGACGATGTGTTACTCGCTGATTACGGATACTTTAATTTTCACAGTGGATTAAAGGGAACATCTATTTCAGGATACATCTCAGGTGGATCGGTAAGGACTGGAGAAATAGACGCTGAAAGGATTATAAAAATACTCATCAAGGAGAATGTAAAATATATATTAACCCACGAGGCTGGGAGGCTATACTACCCCTATGGTTCTGAACTCTATTATTTTGAACCACATCACATAAAGAGCGTTAAGAATTATGATATGTTGAGGCTCTATATCGAAGAAAACTATAATTTAAAAATGAAATTTAGCAGCAGATTAGGACCAGTCTTTTCTTTATATGAAAGAAAACAGTAAAAACATTATTTAACTCTAAAACTAAACCTTTCATCTACAGCATCGATGATGAGAGTTTGACTTTCTTTGAATTCACCTGATATAACCATTTTTGAAATTTCATTTACAATATATTTTGCTATTACTCTCCTTATAGGTCTCGCACCAAATACAGGTTCGAAACCAATTTTGGCGATCAACTCCTCTGCCTTATCTGTGACTCTAATAAACATATTCTTTTCCTTCAATGTATTTTCAAGCTTTTTGATCTGAATCTTTACTATCTCCTTTATATGTTCTTTCTCCAATCGGTTAAACACAATTACCTCATCTATTCTATTTAAAAGCTCAGGCTTAAAAAATCTCCTGACTTCTTCATGAACTTTCCTTTCAATAATTTCCCTCGAAAGGTTATTGTCAAGGAAATACTGAGAACCTAAGTTAGAAGTCATTATTATAACAGTATTTCTAAAATCTACCGTCCTGCCGTGGGAGTCAGTAAGTCTTCCATCTTCTAAAATCTGCAAAAGTATATTAAAGACATCCTGGTGGGCCTTTTCTATCTCATCAAAAAGAATTACAGAATACGGCTTTCTCCTTACAGCCTCTGTAAGTTGCCCGCCTTCATCGTAGCCAACATATCCTGGTGGGGCACCTATTAAACGCGAGACCGAATGTTTCTCCATGTATTCGCTCATATCTATCCTGATCATTGCATTCTCAGAATCAAATAAGAATTCAGCAAGTGATCTTGTCAACTCAGTCTTCCCCACACCCGTAGGACCCAGAAACACAAAAGAACCAATAGGTCTATTAGGATCAGATAGACCAGAGCGTCCTCTCCTTATGGCATTGGAGACAGCCTCGACTGCGGCATCTTGTCCAACAACTCTCTGTTTTAACCTCTCTTCCATATTTAAAAGCTTCTTTGACTCACTCTCGATTAATCGAGTTATAGGTATGCCGGTCCAGCTAGCCACAACTTTGGCTATGTCTTCATAACTAACCTCTTCACGCAAGACAGCACCATCTTTTTGGACATCAGAAAGTCTTTTTGATAACTCTTCAATCTTCTTTTGTTGTTCCAAGATCTTGCCGTACTTTATCTCGGCTGCTCTATTTAGGTCGCCCCTTCTTAGGGCATCTTGTTCTTCAATCTTCAGTTTTTCATATTCTTCCTTCGCCCTTGATATCGACTGAATCAAATCTTTCTCAATCTTCCATTTAGCTTTTAGGGCATTTGACTTCTCCTCTAATATCTTTATTTCATTATCGAGCTCAGCGAGTCTTTCTTTGGCCTCCTGTGATTCGTCTTTTAAGAGAGCCTGTCTTTCTATTTTCAGCTGAATAATTTTACGCTCTACCTGGTCTATCTCAAAGGGCATTGACTCTATTTCAATCTTTCTTCTACTCATCGCCTCATCTACAAGGTCTATTGCCTTATCGGGCAGAAATCTGTCGGAAATATACCGGTTTGAGAGGGTCGCAGCGGCAATCAGTGCTGAATCTTGAATCTTGACTCCGTGATGAATCTCATATTTTTCCTTTAGTCCCCTCAGAATTGCTATAGTCTGTTCAACATCTGGTGGATTAACAAGTACAGGTTGAAATCTCCTTTCCAAAGCCGCATCCTTCTCTATGTGTTTTCTGTATTCGTTCAAGGTTGTCGCTCCAACACAATGGAGCTCTCCCCTAGCAAGCATAGGTTTTAGCATATTAGAGGCATCCATAGCACCTTCAGCTGAGCCGGCCCCAACAAGTGTGTGTAGTTCATCTATGAATAAAATTATCTCCCCTTCCTTTGATTGAATCTCTTTTAAGAGAGCCTTCATTCGCTCCTCAAATTCCCCCCTATATTTTGTCCCGGCAATTAGTGAACCCAGGTCAAGAGCTAAAAGTCGTTTATTCTTTAGAGTATCAGGCACATCCCCATTAACTATCCTTTGTGCTAACCCCTCCACTATCGCAGTCTTACCTACACCAGGCTCACCAATCAAAACAGGATTATTTTTTGTTCTCCTAGAGAGGACCTGCATCACCCTCCTGATCTCATCGTCTCTACCTATTACCGGATCAAGCTTCCCCTGCATAGCCTCTTCAGTAAGATCCCTTGTAAACTTTTTTAATACATTATACTTCGATTCAGCATCTTGATCTATAACCCTTTGACTTCCTCTTATTTCAATGAGGGATTTGAGTATTATATCCCTATTTAAACCCAGTCTTTTCAATCCTTCAGATAATTCGTCTCTAAATTCATCATTTAATACCGCAAGTAATATATGTTCTGATGAGATATACTCATCTTTTAACGCCTTCATTTCCTTCTGCGCTATATCAATTAATTTGTTGAGTCTCCTCGAAATATATAGTTCACTCTCTCCCTGAACAATGGGGAGTGCCGCAACTCTTCTCTCTAGGTATGTCTTTACTACATCAAAGTTAACTCCTGTCTTCTTAATAATAGGTATGATTACACTCTCCTGCTGGTTGAGAAGACTTAACAACAGGTGCTCAACCTCCAGCTCAGAATTCTTCCTCTCCTTTGCAAGCTCTTGAGCAGAATACAGAGCCTCCTGCGTTTTGATAGTAAACTTATTGATATTCATTTATTGTCTCCTCTCGTCCAAAGCCCATATCGAAATTTAATCACTATTTTATAATTTACAAGATTTGAACAATAAGGTTCTTACTCAGTAGTGACAAAATTTTTTAATTGATCTTATCACTACACAACATCTAATCTGAAAAGCAGTGTGATTTTATATATAAATCCACATCTACAATTCATCAAACTTTGCCTACCACACATAAAGGCAATCACCCCTTTTAAAACAATGAGAACGAAAAGACCCCTCTACTCAAAAATCCTCATAATATTAACACTACCGCTACGCCCTCAAATAGTCAAATAACACCACTTATATACCTCACACCTCCAAGGACTCAATTCAGATATTAACATCTTCTCTGAATGCTGAGTAATTTAGCCTTCTTATATAATCTCCTCATTTCTCTCATCAAGCTCTTTTTTACTTCTTCAGGGTCTTTTTTGGGAGATATAAAAATCGGCTTGGAGATCACCTGAGTAAGCTTAACAGGTAGAGGTAAAATACCTAATCCCATCAAAACAGGGACACCTATGTCCTCAGTTTTTCTACCAGTTTTATGTAATATCCATTCATAAATGTCATCTATCCCATAGCAAAACGACAGGACTATTGGGGCACCGCTCATCTGGGCAATCTTTATAAAACCAGTTCTACCCTCCCAATTTAGCTTATATTTGTCCTCCGGCATCTTGATTCCCTCTCTTGCACCACCTGGCATCACCATCAACAATCCACCTTTCCTCAACACCTTCAATGCATTATCTCTATTCCCATCAACGATACCAACAGACAAAAATAACTCCCTCAAAAAAGGGACATTAAATATTATATGATCTGTAAGACCTCGAGGTAATCGGGCAAGCCTTATTAATATCTCCATACCTAATAAAAATCCATCAAGAGGTAAAATACCGTGATTCATTACAATTATACCTGCCCCTTTTTGTGGAATGTTTTCAAATCCAAATACCTCATATCTGAAATATAACTTTAAAAGTCCGGCAAGAAATATATTGCGAGAAATAAATTTAATATCAAACTTATCTAATCTATTTTCATAGCCTTTCACATAAGGGTGCATATGTGCTTAATCTACTATCTCAAACGGTATCTCTATATAATTATTAATGTAAAGCTTATACTTACCTTTTAAGAGCCCAGAGATTACATATGTCTCATTGTATTCCTCATTCTCAGCAAAACAACTCAATGGACAATATTCTGCAATAACATCAAGGTATAGATAATTACCCAATTTATCATAATCAAACCCTTTAAAACTTCTACAAGGTCCTATTATTGTCCCTTTTACTATCACACTTATAGGCGTTCCATATGGAATCTTTGTATTTTTCGCAGAATTGAACCCATCAACTGTAATATCAGCCATACTTACATTTGCAATTTCATCAACACAATCGGAACCAGCATCTGTACCTGAGGATGCATCTCTAGTATCACCTCTAACTACAGAAAAATATTCAACAAGATTATTATTACCATTTATTCTTATCCTATACCTCCCCTCCGATAATCCTGTTATAGTAATAGAACCGAAGTAGATAACTCTCTTACTATTACACTTTGAATTAAGTCTCCGCTTACCATATACTGTCAATTCTATGTTATTAGGGGAGTCAGATTTTTCAATTGCAATGTGAGCAAATTCTGAGCAGTCATCTTCAAAATGACCGTCTATTCCTATTCTAATCGGTTCAGCTACGTTAACTTCTTTGTTGACAATTATTCTATCCACATTAGCCACAAACACTTCATATGCAACAATAGCCTCTCCACCACCACTTCCTACACAACCAATCAATAAAATATGGAGTATTAAAATTAGTAGTAACCTCATGATATTAACATAGTATTATTTTTTCACATTTGCAATGTAATTCTATTCTTATTAATTAACATAGTCAACCTAGGTGTAAAAAGGACAATCTAACAACCTGATTTTTGGTATAGATTTTAAATATACACAACAACAAGTTACCTGCAACCTACATTACATCAAAAGTGTTTCAAAAGTTCTTTCTTAGCCTTTGCGTTAGAGGTCAATCCACCGAATACATACATAACCTTAATTGCCTTGTTGCAAATGTCTTATCTATGTCATCAGTGTAAAATTTTCTCTTAGAGTAAAAAAGAAAAAATAGAATACTCATAAAAAATATAGCCCACTTTATATAAAACAATATCAATGCTCATTATCAAACCCTCACTTAGAATGTTATCAGTTGCAAAAGTAACAAATTTGTGTAATTATTGCTAGTCGATTACGCACGGTTGTAATATATTACATATGCATTGTTTTGGGAAATCTATATACCTTTTTTGAGAAAGGACAGTCGAAAATGTTAAAATTTACATATAATCCTAAAATGGAAGCAAAAGAGTATATCTACAAGAATTTATATTTTTCCCCACTTGTGATAATAATTTTTGTAACGATTACCCATTGTTCTGAGGAGGTTTCAGATCTTCCTAATAACAAAGACGGTTCGACATATGATGTATCTGAATATAAAGATGGATCTTCTGATATCTCAGCGGATACTGATATCCCAGAGGTACCGGGTGTCAAGGCTTACTTTAAAATTCCCGAAGATAAAACACCACAAAATTTTTATTTTTTCCCTTTTCCATCTGATCTCCTAATTAATTCAGACGGCACACTGAATATCGATGGTTTTCCGAACCCTGCAAATATAGACCTCCTAACTATTTATTTAGAGACAATAAAAAATAATTTCTCAGGCTTCTCAACACAAGGTGCAATCTACATAAAATTTGATGATAAAATTGACACAACATCTTTGCCTCAAGATCCATTAAAGACTATTGTGAAAGATTCACCATTGTTCCTTATTAACGTCACAGACAATAAATATAAAGGAGAGCGAATCCCTCTTCTTCTCAGATTTGTTGAAAGGGGAGATAAATATATTAGTTCTAATACCCTTATAATAACACCTGAAAATGGATTCGTTTTAAGGCCAAAAAACAGATATGCCCTTGTGATTACAAGAAGAATTAAAGGAAGTGACGGAAGACCTCTTGGGAGTTCAAAAGAATTTGAATCTACGAAGTCCTCAATGGAATTTGCTGATGCGCGACTTGAAAGGGCAAGAAGACTCTACTATCCTATCTATAAATACCTTAAGGACATTAACATTAATAAAGAGGATATCGCCGTTATGACAATCTTCACGACATTGGATCCTGTGGGAGAACTTAAAAAAATGAGAGACTTTGTTGTAGAAAAAGGAGAATTAAACTTCAAGGAGATTAAAAAAGATACAACAACGTCATCTTATTGTGGAATAAATGGAATTTTTAGAACATACCAATTTCAGAAAGGGGCTCCCCCTTATGATAGCCTTGATTCCGGGATGTTCGAGTTTGACAATGAAGGAAATCCCATCGTTCAAAGAAGGGAGGATGTCAGGTTCTATTTAACAATACCTAATTCTGAAATGCCCCAGAATGGCTTTCCTGTTGTCTTGTACGCACATGGAACCGGCGGCAATTACAAATCATTTATATACGAAGACATAGCAGAAAACTTAGCACTAAAAGGGATCGCGGTCGTCTCATTTGATCAACCATTGCATGGGGGCAGAAATACAGGGAATTGGAATGTAGAGATGAAAACCTTTAATATCAATAACATGCTAGCTACAAGGGATAATTTTAGACAATCAGCCATTGATACAATTGTGCTAATGCACATCCTTATGAGAAATACTATTCAACCTGGTGTAAGTTGTAATGGGAGGGAAATTAGATTCGATAAGAATAAATTTTACTTCTTTGGACATTCTCAGGGTGGACTTACAGGACCGTTATTCGTAGGTGTAGAACCCGACATAAAAGCAGCTCTATTTTCCGCCGGCGGGGGCAGATTCATTATATCTGTTTATCAAAAGACCGAGCCTATTGACATACCAAAGATAGCAAGAATACTACTCGCTCTAGATGAAAAAGATCATGACATAGATCTATTTCACCCTGTGTTGAACCTTTTACAGATAATGGCAGATCCAGCAGATCCTGCAAACTATGGAAGGTTATTAATAAAAAATCCAGTATGCAAAGATGGCATTTGTTTGCCAAAACACATCTTTATGACAGAAGGAACGAGCGATCCTTTTACACCACCTGATGCAATTGAAGTATTGGCAATGTCAATCGGGGTAAATCCCTATAAAGAGATTTATCGAAGTAAAGAATTTTTTGAGAGATATGGTGTTCATCTTGTTAGCAAAGATGATCTACCAAACAACGCAAAAACAGAAGATGGAAGCGGTTCATCTACGGGGGTTCTAGTTCAGTTTAAGGATCAGGGACATTTTCCAATATTCTACGATACAACGGCAATAGAGATGTATAAGACCTTTTTTTACAACATTGCTTACAAAGAAAGGGCGGTCCTCGAAGAATAGGAGGGCTTTTTTATGGAAGATACAATTTATCGCTTCGGTGTCTCACTCGAAAAATCCCTTATTGATAAGTTTGACATGCTTATTAAAAGAAGAAAGTACACCAACAGGTCAAAAGCAATTGCAGATCTAATAAGAAAAGAGCTGATTAACACAACCTGGGAGGCAGGAGGTGAGATCGCCGGGGCAATCATCTTACTCTACAATCATCACAAACGCGAGCTACTCTCAAAGATGACAGCAATTCAACACAATTATCAGAAATACATTGTATCAACTCAACACATTCACTTAGACCACGACAACTGTTTAGAGATAATCGCTGTAAAAGGGAAGGCAGGAGAGATTAATGAATTAGCAGATAAACTTATATCACTTAAAGGTGTAAAGCACGGAGATATTTCTTTTACATCAGCTAAGGCAATCCCATAAAAGATTCTTATTTTACTTTTTCAATAGCCTTTTTAAGGGCCTCCTCAATCATCTTCTTTGGCGGTTTCTTAATAAATCCTTTATCCATCAGATTTTTAAAAATCGCCCTCGCCTCTTTTATATCCTTTAAAGTTTTTCTAAATGCCTCTTCTCTAGTAAGCTTTATTCTTGCAACACCATTTCTAATAGCCTCCATTGCAACATCGGCAGCCTCATGTGCAAACACCTCTGTTTCATCCATTGTCGGCATAATCCTTTCCGGATTTATACCCTTCTTTTCTGCAAACTTTGCAACAGAATATGCCGCGGCTATTGCCATCTCGTCGGTAATCTTTCTCGATCTGACAAGAAGTGCCCCTTTGAGAATGCCCGGGAAACCCAAAGAGTTATTTACCTGATTTGGGAAATCTCCTCTACCCGTAGCTACAATATACGCACCTGCCTCTTTTGCCGCATACGGATATATCTCAGGGATCGGGTTAGCACAGACAAACACTATAGGTTTATCAGACATCTTTCTAATCCACTCCTGCTTTACTGTATCGGGACCTGGCTTACTAAGGCTAATCAACACATCAGCACCTTCCATTGCGTTCTCTATACCATCAATACAGTGAGGATTTGTGTCAAGACAGAGCTCCCACTTTCTATAAAAGGCAGGGTCATTTTTTATATCCTCTCTATTTCTGTGTAATGCTCCCTTTGTATCAAACAATATCATATTTTCAGGATTACCACCTGCCTTAATAATCAAACGAGCAATAGTAGTATTCGACGCACCTGCTCCATAGTATACTATCTTAACCTTGTCGAGTCTCTTCTTTACAATCTTCAGTGCATTAATCAGTCCCGCGAGGGTAACTGACCCCGTCCCTTGGGCATCATCATGCCATACAGGGATCTCACACTCTTCCCTGAGAGTATCTAAAACCTTATAACACTGAGGCTGTGAGATATCCTCAAGATTTATGGCCCCAAAGCTAGGCTCGGCCATTTTTACAAAATCTATAATCTTTTGAGGATTATGTTCACCATCTTTATCTCTACTATCAATACACAATGCAACAGCATCAACACCACCTAGGTACTTCATCAAGAATGCCTTTCCTTCCATCACACCAAGTCCACCCGGGGGTGTAACATCACCATCTCCTAATACCCTTGTAGAATCACTTACAACGGCTACAAGATTTCCCCTATTTGAAAGCTCAAAAGAGAGATTATTATCATCTCTGATTGACGTAGAGACTACTGATACACCAGGCGTATACCATATATTAAACCAGTTAAATCCGTAAATACCCGCCTTCGGCACAATCATAATCTTCCCTCTATAAAATTTGTGAAGCATAAAAGCTAACTCTTTTAAAAACACTGTCTGAGCCTTAGAGATCTGCTCTTTTGTAAATTCTTTAGGGAATAAACTCTGAAGGTTTTTCAATGAAAAATCTATCTTTTTCATACATTCCTCCTTAAATTCTCTCCCCCTCATGTTAAATAAAAGTTGTTTTTGCAATAAATTACCCCTAACATCAGATTAACTTTTAGGTTTTTACATATCTCCTGTCAAGAAAATATGAGGAATGTAAAATTTTTAATATTCTCTGGAGAAGAACCTTACTATCGTCTACCACCCCAACACATAAGCGAATATTAATGGCGCAACTATGGTTGCATCACTCTCAATTATAAATTTTGGAGTTTTCACATCTAATTTGCCCCAGGTAATTTTTTCATTGGGGACTGCTCCACTATAGGAACCATAGGAAGTTGTTGAATCACTTATCTGACAGAAATAAGCCCAGAAAGGGACATTGAGTTTTAAATCCATATTAAGCATGGGAACTACACAAATAGGAAAATCTCCGGCGATTCCACCTCCTATTTGAAAAAATCCAACTCCTTTACCTTTCGAGTTAGCTCTATACCAATTGGCAAGCCACATCATATATTCAATTCCACTTTTAACTATTGATGGCTCTAACGTCTTATTAATACACAAGGCCGCAAATATATTACCCGTCGTTGAATCCTCCCAACCGGGGACCACCATTGGTAGATTCTTCTCTGCCGCCGCCACTACCCAACTATTCTTTGGGTCAATTTGATAATACCTTTTTAATTCACCACTATTGACAATTTGATATACAAACTCGTGAGGGAAGTACCTCTGACCCATTTTCTGTGCCCTCTCCCATACCTTAAGTAGATGCCTCTCCAACCTTCTAAACGCCTCCTCCTCTGGAATACAAGTGTCTGTTACCCGATTGTAGTGCTGATTAAAAAGCTCCTTCTCCATCTCCGGTGTTAAATATCTATAATTAGGAACTCTTTTATAGTGCTTGTGGGCCACGAGATTCATAATATCTTCTTCCAAATTAGCACCTGTACAAGAGATGATGTGAACCTTGTCTTTCCTTATCATCTCAGCAAGCGATATACCTAATTCAGCCGTTGACATCGCCCCAGCAAGAGTAATCATCATCTTCCCACCACTATTTATATGTTTTTTATAAGCCTTTGCAGCATCTACAAGCGTTGCTGCGTTAAAATGCAAAAAATGTTTCTCAATAAATTTTGAGATTATTTGTCTCTTCATAGTATTTTCCCTTCAAATAACCCATTGAAAATTTTTTATAAATAACATAAAAATCCTTGTCAAGAATTTTATAGACGCTAACCGCTTATCTATCAAGTACTTTATAACCTTATCGGACACAGAACACTATTTTACTAATCTTCCAACGGATCTCGTCTCCAAGGTTTTTAGATTTGAATAAATTTATAAAAATGCTATTTTTAGTTTGGAGGTGAAATCCATGATTAAGATACTATTCCTCATTAATCTATTGCTCTTATTATTTTCTTGTAGCGAGAGGGGACTTGAGGTCATGGATACTCCCACCTTGGAAAATCTACATGATACATATGGAGACACATCGGATGCTGGAGGAATCATTAAATTCCCAGAGTGTGGGAGCAATGTATTTTATGGACATCATCTTATACCATCTGAATTCGAAGAGGGTTTCAACAAATCATTAGCAGACAAGGTTAGGAGATATGATAGGTTCTTCCACACATTTGTTACCTTTGCACATGGCTCTAATACGGAACTAACCATATCCAATTCCTCTTTCGATAAGCGGGAAAAATTAAAAAAATTTTTATTTGAATATGAGGGTTGGGATCTAAATGAATTCGAGAATGGGCTTAAAGTTACCGATATAATAGAGGGTTGGGATAAGAGCGCAGGGTTATACGCTGGGGCTGGCATAGCAGCCGATGCTATGAGATATGCAATTCTAAGAGATTCTGGGGCAGACTGTAAAGAGGTCATGATCGCCAAAGAACAATTAAAGAGGTCTATTGAGGCTTTGTTAATAGCATTTTCTATTCCAGCTACACATGGAGTTGTAGCACGTGGATTTGCAAATAGGATGGTACCTGGTATTGGGAAGAGAATAGAGACCCTCCCGCTCTTTGATAACAATGGCATCCCCTTACCATATGAAAAAAATAATGGCACTTGGCGAGAGGATCTGAGTGGTAGATATCCACACTTAGTTTGGGAGGACTCGATCTCAAGAGATATGATGCTCGGGTGGGCACTTGCTATGGCTATTGTGAAAGAGGTTATTAATGATGATCCATCCTTTGAAAAGGAGATCAAAGAACAATTAAGAGGATATGCAAAATCCGTAGGAGAGGTACTCAGAAGAAAAAGGGAGAGTGGGTATGACCTGGAATTTTTAGACGCCGATGGAAGAACTCCTCTACACGGCTATATAAATGAGAATAATGTAGATGGGACATATATCCCAGGACTCAACAATGGATTTTATGCCACAATGGCATTAGGGATTGTAGCCGCCTATGCCTATGTCTCAGAAGACAAAGAGGCACATGAGTACTTGCAAAAGGTATTAGTAAACAAGAGGAGGCTCCACAAGATAGCATCTGAAGAAATGAAATTTATTAATATGGGTCTTGTATCAAATTTTTCAAACTACAACATGGTTATGATATCCTCATTTTTGGCAATACGATATATTCCCATAGAAGATGTGAGAAAAGAGATTACAAAAGCAATCGAACTCCAGATATATAATGTTCCAAATAGTGATAGACAACCCATAGAGATGAAGCAAACACTTTTTGATGTCATCTACGCCTACTCAAAGACAGGAGGAAGCATATATTCAAAACCAAATGGATTCTATCAAAAGGATGCAATAGAGAGAGGTTTAGAAACCCTAATAGAATTTCCTGACACTCCATTCTTTGACAACAGAATTGAAAACTGTGATGAAGAAGAAATCAAATCAGGTACTTGTGTCCTTATCGATGGGACAGTGGTAACTGTAATCGGATACAAAGGCAGAAATGGAGATTTGATAACAGAAGAACCCATACCAATGAGGGTCAGACCACCCTCCAATTTTCACTGGCGTACAAATCCCTATATACCTAATGGAGGTGGAGATGGAACAAGAGTTCTGTCAGGAGTTGATCTAAGGTTTGCTTATTACCTCGGGAGATATTTGAGATATAAGTAAAATTGTTGCGAAAAGCAGACATTTTTTTGGATTTTAATCATTCTATGTTAGTATCTTAGAGGAGAAAGTTGACATATCTTCCCTCAGTTATAGATTGACTTAACAACTTAAATGAATGGATCTGGCCCGCTACTACCTAGCAAAAAGCCTTATTCTATTTGACTGATCTGACAAATTTTAATATTATCATAATAATGATGTTTGAATTCACAAAATTCTCTTGCCTCATGGTTATTGGAACTATAGCAGCAATCACTGATTTTAGGGAGAGGAAAATCTACAATCTATTGACATATCCATCTATCCTTTTAGGCATTTTGATCTGGTCGATAAACTCAGGGGTTGACGGTCTTATCGCAAGTATAATGGGATTTTGCATAGCGTTCGGAATCTATTTAATCATCTTCTTTTTTGGTGGCTTTGGAGCGGGTGATGTTAAATTTGCTGCAGCTATAGGCGCTATCATGGGTTATCCATTAATTATAAATTGGGTTATTATCTCAGCTATTATAGGTGGTATCTTCGCCCTCGCATTGCTCGTAAGATTTAGACTGAAAAAGGCAGAGAGATTTCAGATGCAGGAGAGTATCTTTATCCCATTTGGTCCCCCCATGACTCTTGCAGTCCTTATTACATATGGCTATAATTTTATAACTTAGGAGTAACAATCAATGAGGTACCTACTCATTACATCTGCCTTTTCATGTGTTTTTTATATACTCATCTCCTGTCACTCTTGTGAGAATGAGTTCTTCTGCGAAAAATCCATTTGTATGCCCGGGAATTGCCTTTACAATGGGCAGTGCGTACAAGTTGTTGGGAATGTTTGTACCGAGAATAATTCGTGTCTGTCAGGAATATGCGTAAAAGGTCCAGACAAAGATTATGGGTATTGTACCTATAACTGCTCAAAAGATACAGATTGTCCAAATAACTACAGTTGTTTAGGTAGTCCTCCAATGTGTGTGTTTGTTGGAGACAAAAATAGATGTGAATCAGATAAAGAGTGTGGGGTTTGTGGTCATTGTATATCAAATAGATGTTCAGAAGAATATGGATGTCCCTATTCACTATTTATGTGCTCAACAATAGCCGACTGTCCTTACTGCATGAATTGCATAAGCGGGTTATGTGTACCAATAGAAGGATGCACCGGTTCAATGTGTTCAGACAACAAAGATTGCGGTGGTTGTGCTATATGTGTAAACGGATTGTGTAAAAATCCTGAGGGATGTAGGTATCCACCTTGTTACTCAGATTTAGACTGTCCTCAAGGATTCTACTGCAATAAAAACACAAACGAATGTAAAAGGAAAGGAATGGGAGAAATAGGTAAATCCTGCCTGCCAGATGCTGGATTTAGTAATGGTGATGTATTGGAAGAGTTAATCTGTGAAAATGGGATTTGTATTTATGATGATGGCAATTATTATTGCTCAGTCGAATGCACTCAGGATAGCTCCATCTGTCCATACAATTATACGTGTGCCATATATAGTCAGGGGATGAGGGTCTGCAAGAAGAAAAAGGCTGTATACACAGGCGTGTCATGTAAAAAGGACGCTGACTGTGATTACAATAAGCGTGAATCCTGTATATTCATCGCCGATTCTCAAGATAGTGCAGGTTCTTATTGCAGTCAGTCATTTGCTGATGGAGTGGACCTGGGATACTCATGCGAGCAACACGGAGACTGTAAAACAAACCTATGCCCAGAGAATAAAGTGTGCAGTAAACCTTGTGAGAGAGATCAGGATTGCCCAAGAGGTTACATATGTGAAGGCTTAAAGTTTGACATAAACGGAAACAAAGTTTCCTTAAAGGGTTGCATAGCACGATATTACACCTATGGAAGAATCGGTGATCTATGTAACGAAAATCTCAGTTGTAGAGAAGGACTCTTCTGCCTAAACGATGACCCCAACAAGCCATCACCTATCTGCACTAAGGAGTGTCTATCTTCAGAAGATTGCATAGACGGTTATGAGTGCAGAAAGGACGATTTATATTTGACCGGAAAAATGCTTTGTCTCCCAATAATGCAAGTAAGAGAATGTATATATGACTCAGACTGCAAAAATACAGAAGTATGCTCTCTATCCATAGATGAGAACAAACTATATAGGATATCTTGTAGAGAGGGGATGGAGGGTAATTATCCTCTTGAGAATTGTTCATTTATTACAGGAAATCCTTGGTGTAAAAATAACATGTGCACTTATTACAATTATTGTGATAAATTCTGTAAATCTACATCAGACTGTGGGTCCAATGTTTATCGATGTGATTACTCACCTCTCAAGATGCCAGATTCATCTCTTAGATTTACTCTTACCTGTAGGTTAAGATATGGTTCTCTAAAGAGCTGCGTAACTGATAAGGACTGTACTGCTCCTGAGATCTGCCGTAGATTTATCTCGTTCGATGGAATATATGAGAAGAACGCTTGTATGTTGCCATTACCAAATGGTCAACCCTTCGGTTCGACCTGCAATCCGCAGACACTTGAACCAAAGTGTGCGAGTGATCTATGTAGCGATGACGCAATATGCACAAAGTATTGTCTCTCAGATTTAGATTGCGACCATAATATGAAGTGTGATGTGGCTCACTCACGCCTTTCTAATGGGAGTGAGATATACTTTATGGGGTGCAGGCCCGATAAAAAACGGGGTGGTCTGGGCGACCCTTGTCCATCAGGCTGGTTAGATTGTGCATACAATCTATTCTGTTATAATGACGGAGAGAGGTCGTTTTGCACAAAGCCATGCGATATAAATAACCCTTTAGACTGCTCTCCACCGACCAACATCTGTTCGGAGATAAATCAAAATTACATCTGTGTTCCAGTAGGCAAATAATGAACTCCTCAATTAAAAATCTACTAAAAGAGATAGTAGATGAGAATGGGATTGCAGAGGTAACAAAAGTTGATAGATGTATAGAGTTACTATCAAAAAAATATGGAGCTATTAGAAAGGAATTTCTTCTCTTGAATAAGGCGTTAGAATATGGAGTGGTGGAAGAGTTATTAAATCTGAGACACAAATACGAAATTGAGATAATTAATAGGATAATAATATCAAGGCTCATAGTCAGGATGAACATCCCTGAGGAGACGGCGCGTTGGATCATAAATACATGGGCATATGCACTTGGAATTTTAAATCCTAAATCAATAGGAGATATTAACCTTGTATTCCCTTCAAAGAAGATTACTGTAGGCAGGTCCTTAGAAGGTGAATTTTACGATTCAATTTACAACGCAATAAGAGATGTTGAACCCCAAGGAGAGATTGAACTCCTCCCAGGAGTACATTATGGACATTTCAGAATAAAAAAACCAGTAAGAATATACGGAGTAGCAAATGATAAGGTAATCATGCAATGCGATACATCACCAGTTTTTACTATTGTAGATACAGAAGGGGTCGTTTTGGAAAATCTCACATTAGAAGGTATGAGCAGAACTGAATACGACAGATGCAATATAATTGAGGTTGTAAACTCAAAAGTAGTCATTAAAAATTGTAAGATAATTGGTGCAACACTATCTGGTATTTTCGTATATGGCAAGAAATCTGATCTGCGAATAGAAAATTCAGTTATAAATAGATGCTTAAAATCTGGTTTAGTCATCTCAGATGATTCAAAGTGCGTGCTTGAAAATTCAATAGTAAGCACATGCTTAGATTCATCCATTATCGTAAGAGATTGGGCAACTCTATTTTTAATCCATAGCTACGTAGTTGATGGAGAGAATACCGGTATAAGACTTATAAATGATGCTAACCTCTTTTCTGATAGTAGCGAGATATCTTATAATAAGAGAAGTGGAGTAATCATAAGTTACAACTCTTGCTCAAATATGAAAAACAGTAGTATTCACCATAATATAGGATATGGGATAATAGTCTCCGATGCTAGTTGCACGACCATTGAGAATTGCCAGATTTATCAAAATTCTATATCAGGGATTAGATTCGATAGGAATTCAGATGTTTATAATTATAATAGCAACATAAACGATACAGTAGTCAAATCAGGTGAGACTATAGATGATCAGGGCGAGGCTATAAAATCAGAGACTATTAACGACTATGTAAAAAATCCTCCCAAGGTCTCAATGGAAGAGCCACCAAATACACTGCAATCTATTGTCATTGTGACATCATTCGTTCTAGTATTTGAGATAATAACTCTAATTGTAGCTGAAATCTTCAACATCCTTTTAGAAGGAGAAGGTGTTAAATTACATCCACTTTTAGTAGCGGCTTGCATTATCGGGATGATCGTAGGAGTTGTATATATAATAAAAAAGTAATTACTGGTTTTTATAACACCATGCTTGCAGGCATCAAGGCATTTTACTATGAATGATAGTTCAAAGGGCAAAATTGCAAATCTTAATAAAAAATATTTTAAACTGCTAGACTTAGCAGGAGATCTACTTGAATTTATCTATCCACTTAGATGTGTGAGTTGCAAAAAATATATTATGGAGCATTCCAAACTCAAACTAGGCATTTTCTGTGAAATTTGTGGAGATACTGTTGAGGAGAGAGGAGAGAATTTTTGCCCAATGTGTGGGACAAGGCATTATGGAAAGACAGGTGAATCAAAGTGCGGCGACTGCGTAAAAAATCCCAAACCTTTTGACAGAACCATTTACCGTTTTATATATGGAGGAGCAATAAGTGATTCAATTGCGGCATTCAAATATGACCACAACTTATTCGCTGGTCGAAGGCTAACCTTGGAATCTATAAACCTCTTATACAAAGAGATTTTAGAGCTAAAGTTGGATTTTATAGTCCCCGTTCCAATACATTTCCTAAAGATCTTTATGCGAGGGTTTTCACCTACAGCCTACATAGCAGATCTAATCTCAAATATTCTTTCAATCCCTGTGAGATACAATATATTAAAGAAAGTCAAATATACAAGGGCACAAGTCGGCTTAAAGAGGGAAGAACGTCTCAGAAACATAAGAGGCTCTTTTGCAATACAAGATAATTATAGAAAAGAACTCGAAGATAAGAAGATACTGCTCGTAGATGATGTTTTTACCACTGGTACTACGGCCTCACTATGTGCAGAGCTTCTAAAAGACAAAGGGGCAAGGTCTGTTGATCTGTTTGTTTTAGCAAGAGGAGAATGACTCTGACTCAACTCCATAGTCCTTAAAAGTTCAATCCAAATATGACATTAATCAGCTTATTGCCAAATATAATGTATTCGTAAGCTGCTAGACCCAAAAAGGGTCCAAAAGGAATATGATGTGGAGTAGGATTAAAGGCATCTGACCTATCTTTGAATACAGAATAAATACCATTATTGTTTAATAAGACAACCCTATTTCCGAGTTTGTAATAAATCAATTGGAATATACCAAACACGGTCCCCTGGAGTGCTGCCATTAGCAGAATAGGGACAAATGATTTCCATCCAAGAAATGCCCCGATCATCGCCATGAACTTAATATCACCGCCTCCCAACGCCTCTTTATTCAGTATCTTTGATGCAACAAAACCCAGAAAAAACAATACTGAAAACCCTATAAAGGCACCTGCTATGGAAGACTTAAAATCAATGTAACTGCCAGAAGGTAATGAAAAAATGAAGATAGAAAATAATATACCCATAAATATAGAAGGTATTGTTATCCTATCTGGCAAAAGCCAATGATCAATATCTATAAAACTCAACACTATTGCAGCGCCCATAAAATAAATCAAGACAAAATAGCTATAGAAATCTGATGTGTTAATAAATAGAGACAATGAAATTAGACCCATCATCAATTCTATTACTACGTATCTTATTGAAAAACTCTGATGACAAGAGTTGCATCTGCCACCAAGTATAAAGTAGCTCACAATAGGTATATTGTGATACCATTTTATTGGAGTAAGACATAAAAAACATCTCGAAGGAGGGTATAAAATAGATTTCCTATATGGAATCCTACAGATACACACATTGAGGAAAGAACCGATAAACGTTCCTACAACGAATGCAAATATCTTGGCTATCATCAAAAAATTCGAATTTGAAACTATTAAATCGTACATTACTGTTCTTTATTTTCTTCTGCCTCTTCTTCATCGGCTGCTATGCCATACTTTTGGCATCTATATCTAAAAGACCTAAAAGAAAGTCCCAACAACCTTGCTGCTTGAGTTTTTTTCCCATTTGCCTCTTTTAGGGCCGAAAGTATTGCCTCCTTTTCAATTTCCATGAGCTTTGCATCAAGATCTATTCCCCCATATTGGTAGATACTACTTACAGGTTCACAACTGGTATTTCTAATAAAATCGGGGAGCACATCCATACCAATCTTGCCATCCTTTGTCAGAGTTACAGCACGCTCTATGATATTCTCCAATTGTCTCACATTACCAGGAAAGTCATAATTCATAATAAGTTTAAGGGCATCCTCACTGATTCCCTGTATTGCCTTATTCTGTTCTGCAGAATACAGTCTTATAAAATTATCAACTAAAAGGGGTATATCTTCCTTTCTCTCCTTAAGAGGTGGCAGTTCAATTCTTATAACATTTACCCTGTAATAAAGATCCTCTCTAAAGCGACCCTTCTCAACCTCGCTCTCAATATTTTTATTGGTGGCTGCAATGACCCTAATATCTACTTCGTATTCCCTAGTATCACCAACCCGCCTTGCCCTCGAGCTTTGCAATAAACCCAAAAGTTTTACCTGAAGGTTCAGAGGGATCTCAGTTATCTCATCAAGAAACAGTGTCCCTTTGTTTGCCTCCTCTACAAGACCCCTCTTGTCAAATTTAGCATCGGTGAAGGCACCTTTTACATGACCGAATAATTCTGACTCAAAAAGAGATTCTGGAAGCGCCCCACAGTTTACTACAATAAATTCACCTTCCCTCCTAGACAAACCATGAATTGCTCTGGCAATTACTTCCTTACCTGTTCCACTCTGACCTGTTATCAGAATAGTTGTCTTTGTCTCTGCTATCTTCTTTACAAGGTCGAAAATTTTGACCATCTTGGGTGACTTACCGATAATACCCTCGACAGCGTATTGTTTTCTTAACTGCTCTTTCAATCGATAGTTTTCTTTTAGTATCCTCGCTGTTTCAATAGCCTTACCAACAATAGCATTAAGCTCTTCCATCTTTAACGGTTTGATTAAGTAGTGATATGCGCCTAACTTAAGTGCCTCAATTGCATTTTCAACTGTAGCATACGCCGTCATTAAAATCGTCTGTGCAAGTGGCATCTTTTCCTGTTGATACTTTAATACATCAAAACCAGAGGAACCTTTAAGTCTATAATCAGTTAACACCACATCATAACTGTTTTTATCGATAAACTCTTTAGCCTGTTTAAAGCTCTCCGCACAATCTAAACTGTAATTCTGCCTTTTAAAATTTATCTTTAAGACCTCCCTTAAACTTTCTTCATCTTCAACGATCAGGATGTCAGGCATAATTAACCCTCAGCATGTTCTATAGGTAACATAATCCTAAATGTTGTCCCCTCGTTTACAACAGAATCTACATCTATTCTTCCTTTATGCTCTTTGATAATGGAGTGGATAATTGATAGTCCAATACCAATGCTCTTCTCTTTTGTAGAATAAAATGGGTCAAAGATCTTGTTGAGTTCTGTCTGGGGTATACCACAACCTGTATCCTTTACTTCAATCTCAGCAAAACCGTCATCTTTGCCCTTTTTTATAGTTATCATGATTTCTCCATCTTCCTTTATTGCCTGAACAGAATTTTTAAGTAGATTCCAGAATACCTGTTTCATCATCGATGGATCTGCCATTATGTCAGTCATAAGTTCATCCTCGATCTCAATCCTAATACCCTCTCTATAATCTTTATCAAACTTAATCATTTCCACTACTTCAGAAACAATCTGCTTTAGGTTCACGGACGTAAACTTTGGCGGCATAGGTCTGGCAAACATAAGGAAACGTTCTATAAGCTCATTTACTCTTAATAGTTCCTTAACGATAATGTTCATAAGGGTATTGTTCTCATTTTCAAATTTTGTCGTCCTCATTATAAGCTCAATGGAACCGAGTATAGAAGAGAGCGGATTTCTGATCTCATGGGCGAAGCCGGTAGCAACCTTCCCAATGGAGGCGAGTTTTTCGGAACGTACAATTTCATCCTGCATTCTTCTACTTTCAGTAAGATCAGATATAATGTATATATCTTCAATATCATCTTTACCATATGTCTTCCGTCTGTGCTTTACAGAAATAATCTTATTACTTCCTGTCGCAAACGATGAAATCTCTCCACCTGATGAAATACTTAGTCTCTGCAATGTGTCTCTCATCTTCTCACCAATCTCATAATCATTTTGTGTTGCCTTGTTTATCTCAAATATATCAGCTGCAACATCATTCATATACATGAGCTTGCCATTTTTAAATAATACAACACCATCTGATAAATTTTCCACAATCGTCTTATACTGTTCGTATAATATATCATAGTCTCTCTTTTGTTCATAATACCTCTCACTTGTAGTCTTTAGTTCAACTGAGAGAAATGAACTTAGCTGGGCAATTACAAAGTAGGCCAAGACATGAATGAATACAGAATATACCATCTGATCCAAGGGAGGTTTAGTGTTGTCTACTACCATCCCAGAGATATATGGCAGGAAGAGAAACTGCCTATCAACAGCAAAAATTAGAATTATCACTGAGGAGATAGTCGCAATTATATATGCACCGGCTCTCGAAAACAGAATAGATGCTATTATTATTGCAAAAGCAAAAAATATTGTAAATACTGAGCCATCCTTGCCAGTGAAATAACAAAGTGCCGATGCAAATATAATGTCCCCAATAATTTGGGTTATCGCCGATACCCTATACCAACTGGCTTGTCTTAACAAATACAAGTATACAAGAGAAGCTAGATAGGCAGATATTATTATTAACACTATAAAAGAGGAGTTAAGTTTGACTATAAACTCAAATTCCCTTATATGTCTCATCAAGGTTGCAACAAGCAGCAGAGAGACAATTATAATTCTAAAAAGCATTACCCAGATTAGTCTAGTTCTGAAGTTTTCGTTGGAGTAAGTTTGCATGTTATGATTTGTTTTTTACTTAATTGCGCCTGCTACACTAAATATTGGCAAATACATTGAGACAACAAGACCACCAGCAACTATAGCAAGGAAAATCATAATTATTGGCTCAAGTAATGAGGTCATAGTCTCTACAGCTGTGTCAACCTCATCCTCATAAAAATCGGCTATTTTAGACATCATAGTATCCATAGCTCCCGTTGCCTCCCCTACTGCTATCATTTGAACAACCATGGGTGGGAAGACCTTTGTCTCCATCATAGGCTCTGCAATATTTTTACCCTCACTTATTTTGTCCCTTGTATACATAATAGCCTTTTCAACAACCACATTCCCAGCCGCTCTAGCAACAATATTGAGACCATCAAGTATGGGGACACCCGAGGCAATCATAGTGCTCATAGTTCTGGTAAACTTTGCAACCGCGGATTTTCTAATTATATCTCCAAATACAGGCGATTGTATTAGAATTCTATCAAATATCTCTTTCCCTGGTTTGCTCTTGTAAAATAAAATAAATGCCACCACAAAACCCACAATGGATCCCACAATCAATAAAGCATGATTCATAAATGCGTTTGATAGGTCTATAACAAATTGGGTAGGTCCAGGTAATTCCCCACCAAAATCTCTAAACATCTTTTCAAACATAGGGATAACTTTCCACAACATACCTATCACAAGCAAGACAGCTACTCCAAGCACCACAAGGGGATATGTCATTGCTCCTTTGACCTTTCTGACAATCTTTTCATTTTTTTCAATATAAGCCGCTAATCTATTCATAATTGTATCAAGGATACCCCCTATCTCTCCAGCTGCTACAAGGTTTACAAATAGATCATCAAATACCTTGGGGTGTTTGCGAAGAGCGTCCGCAAATGTAGAACCCCCTTCTACATCACTCTTGACTTGAAGAAGAATCTTTTTTAGGGCAGGATTATCAGACTGATTACCCAAGATATCTAGGCACGTAACAAGTGGAAGACCGGCATTAATCATTGTAGCGAACTGTCTTGTAAAGACAACTAAGTCTTTACTACTAACGCCTGTTCCAAAGGAAATCGCAGAAAGATCAAACTTTAACTGCGTCTTCCTTTTTATCGAAGTAACCTGAATCTCTTGTTTCTTTAATAAAGCTATGACAAACTCTTCATTTGGTCCTTCTGTCTGTCCACTCCTCTTTTCTCCTGTCTTAGTAGTTCCTTCCCAAAGAAATACTGGCATTTATTTACCCTCCTTTTATTGGCTTATTCCGCCTTTGGCAATTATATTCTTTAACTCTTCCGGATCAGAAGATCTCCCAACAGCCTCTTCCAAAGTAATCAACTTCTTTAAATACAACATCGCCAATGATTGATTCATTGTTTGCATCCCATACTTTGATTGTCCAACCTGCATCAATGAGTATATCTGATGAATCTTATCTTCCCTTATCAAGTTTCTAATAGCTGCATTTGGTATCATTATTTCAAGAGCTAATACCCTTCCACCACCGATTCTTGGTAGTAACTGTTGAGACAATACCCCTTCCAAAACAAATGAAAGCTGTGCCCTAACTTGAGGCTGTTGATATGGTGGAAAGACATCTATAATCCTGTTAATAGTCTGTACACAAGAATTGGTATGAAGCGTTGCAAATGCCAAATGTCCAGTTTCAGCAATAGTTAGCGCAGCCTCTATAGTCTCGAGATCCCTCATCTCACCGATAAGCACCACATCTGGATCCTGTCTTAAAATATACTTAAGAGCCTTTTTGAAGGATGCCGTATCCGAACCTACTTCCCTTTGATTAACTATACAATTTTTATGAGGGTGAAGATACTCGATTGGATCTTCTATTGTTACTATATGTTCATGTCTTTCGGTATTTATTCTATCAATTATAGAGGCAAGCGTTGTTGTCTTACCGGCTCCAGTTGGACCGGTAACAAGAATCAACCCACGTGGTTTTTTGGCAAGTTCTGCGACTATAGGAGGAAGCCCCAGCTCCTGAAAGGTCATAATCTTAAATGGGATAACTCTAAACGCCCCTGCTACAGCCCCCCTTTGCATAAAGATATTTGCCCTAAACCTTGATAATCCTTTGATACCAAAAGATAGGTCAAGTTCGTTCTCCTCCTCAAATCTTCTCTTTTGAGCATCTGTTAAAATTGAATAACACAACTCCTTAGTCTCAGCTGGTGTAAGTGGAGGGAGTTTAAGCGGCACAAGCTTGCCATCTATTCTTAATTGGGGTGGAGAACCAGTTGTAATATGCATATCCGAAGCACCTTTTTCTATTAACGCTTTTAATAATTGATGTAAATTCGGCATATACCTCCTTTCAGGTTCACCTAATAACAGCCGTAGTTCTTATAACCTCTTCAATTGTAGTAATACCATCACCAAGTTTTTTTAACGCAGCTTCTCTGAGCGTTATCATACCATTTTTAATCGCAATCCTTCTAATCTCAGCAGTTGAATCACCTCTTAGTATAGCTTCCCTTATTTCCCTGTTAAATCTCAGATTCTCATATATACCGATCCTCCCCTTGTATCCTATATTATTACAACTTTCACAACCCTTACCTTTATAAACCTTGAACGTGGGTATTTTCTCTTTTGGGACACCTAATCCTTCAAGGACCTCTCGAGAGACACTCACCTCCTCTTTACAATCTGGGCAAATCTTCCTTACAAGTCTTTGGGAAACAATGATAAGGACCGCTGAGGCCACAAGAAAGGGTTCGACCCCCATGTTTAAAAGCCTCGTTATTGTAGAGGGTGCATCATTAGTATGTAGGGTAGAGAGAACCAAATGTCCTGTGAGTGCAGATTTGATGGCGATCTCCGCTGTCTCCAGGTCTCTAATCTCCCCTACCATTATAACATCCGGATCCTGGCGCAAGAATGACCTTAGAGCTGCCGCAAAGGTAAGACCGACTTCTGGCCTCACCTGAACCTGGTTCATACCCCTTATATTATATTCAACAGGCTCCTCAACCGTAGACAGGTTTACATCGTCCCTATTCAATTCCATAAGCGCTGAATAAAGCGTAGTAGTTTTGCCTGAACCTGTAGGACCAGTTACCAATACCATACCGTACGGTTGAGAAATTGCCCACTGGTAGTCTTCTAGCTGCTTGGGTTCAAAGCCGAGTTTTGTCATATCCTGCTGGAGTCCCGCCTTTCTAAGGATTCTGAGGACAATTCTCTCTCCAAATATAGAAGGAAGTGTTGATACTCTAAAATCTATGGGCTCTTCATCCCCTGGGAAAACCATTCTGATCCTTCCATCCTGTGGTAGCCTCCTCTCAGATATATTCATCTTTGCCATTATCTTAATACGGCTTGATATAGCATCCTTAATTGCAAGGGGAGGTCGAGAGACTTCATATAGAACACCGTCTATTCTATATCTTATTCGCATGTATTTTTCATAAGGTTCTATATGAATATCACTTGCACCTTTGTTAATAGCATCTGTAATAACTGCATTTACGAATTTAACTATTGGTGCATCAGATGCACTCTTTTCGAGCTCAGAGACATTTATATCTTGTACATCCTCTGTTATCACCTCTAGAACATCTAATGTATCAGATATTGATGAACTCATTCCTTCTCGCGCTTGCTGTTTTTGTTCGGCTCCATAATATTTATCTATGGCTGATTTAATTTGACTATAAGAGGCAAGTACTCTTTCAACATTATAACCTGTCAGAAATTTTACATCGTCAACAACGAATATGTTCGATGGATCAGCAACAGCTATGACAAGAGAACTACCAGCCCTATTTATCGGAATAATAGTATGTTTTATACACATCTCCTTAGGAACAATTTTAATAAGCTCACTATCTATCTGATAATCATCTAAATTTACAACTGGTATACCATATTGACTTGAGAGAAAATTAGCGAGCTGATCATCCTTTGCAAATCCAAGCTTAATAAGGTTATCAACTAATCTACCTCCAGATTTCTTCTGCTCCTCGAGAGCTCTCTGAAGCTGATTAATAGAGATTAATTTTTCTCTTACAAGTAATTCACCAAGTGGTTTTGCCATAATACCTCAAAATAGTTATTCATCTGCTAATGTTACAGCAAACACCTCTTCGAGGGTGGTAATACCTTTAGCCATTTTTAAAAGAGCACTCTGCCTCAGTGTCTTCATTCCCTTTTTCATTGCGATATGCTTTATTTCTATGTCGGACATACCCGCAATAATAGCATTTCGAATATCCTCCGTAATTGGTAAGATTTCATATATTCCTATTCTCCCCTTATAACCTGTTCCTCGACATTTATCACATCCTCTTCCTTTCATCGGAGTCGCGCTTTCTGCCTCCTCTTCTGTAAGTCCCAACTCAATCATATATTTTTTATCTATATCAACTGGCTCTTTACAATTTTTGCAAATTGTCCTTACAAGTCTTTGAGCTTGAATCAGATTTAGTGAAGATGCAACAAGGAATGGCTCAATACCCATATTAATTAGACGAGTTATAGAAGATGGCGCATCATTTGTATGAAGGGTTGACACAACCAATTGCCCTGTTAAAGCCGCTTTGATTGCTATTTCAGCGGTCTCTAGATCCCTTATCTCACCAACAAGAATAACATTAGGATCCTGGCGAAGGAACGATCTTAGAGCAGATGCAAATGTTAGCCCTATTTCTTCATGCATTTGAATCTGATTCAGACCTTCTATGTTATACTCTACCGGGTCCTCAGCTGTCATTATATTTACTGTTGTCTTATTTAGTTCTGCTAAGGCAGAATATAATGTGGTTGTCTTTCCCGACCCCGTTGGACCGGTTACAAGCACCATACCATAAGGTTGATAAATTGCCTCTTTAAATTGCTTGAGCTGGAAGTCCTCAAACCCTAATTTTGTCATATCTAATTGCAAATTAGACTTGTCAAGGAGTCGCATGACAACCTTCTCTCCAAACACACATGGAAGTACAGAGACTCTAAAATCCATTTCTCTTCCATCTTTGAGTTTTATCTTAATTCTTCCATCCTGCGGTATTCTATGTTCGGCTATATCTAAATTTGCCATAATCTTAAGTCTGGATATGAGAGCCATCCTTATCTTCATTGGAGGCTTTAGTACCTCTACAAGATCACCATCTATTCTAAATCTAATCCTGAATTCTTTTTCATAACATTCAACATGAATATCACTTGCCTTCCTCTCAATAGCATCAATCAGTATTTGGTTCACAAGCCTTATAATAGGTTTAGCAGAAGAGGCCTTTTCCAAGTCTATAGTCTCCATCTCCTCCTCTCCCTCAGCCCCAATCTCAGTAATAAGAGCCTCTATAGCAGAATTTAGTTCGCTCTCCTGCTTCTGTTTTTCAATACTTCCAAACACCTTATTTATAGCATTTTTAATAGCCACTTCAGAGGCAATAACTGGTTCGACGTTGTAACCCGTTAAAAATTTAATATCGTCTATGGCATATACATTGGATGGGTCAGACATAGCAACTATTATAGAATTACCGGCTCTATTAATAGGAATAATACAATGCTTATCACAAACATCCCGAGGTATCAGTTTCGCAATTTGAGGATCCAGCTCCATCTCAGAGAGTTCAACGGCAGGGGTTTTATATAATTTGCTTAGAAAATTTGTGTACTCCTGCTCCTTTATAAAGCCCTCCTTCACTAAGATAGAACCAAGTCGTTCTCCACTTTTAGATTGAGAGTCCTTCGCCTTTTTAAGCTGTTCTAGGGATATCAATTTCTCTCTAACTAGGAGTTCACCTAGCTTATCTTGAGAACCCACATTGAACCTCCTGTATGTTTTATTATAATAATAATGTGAAAAAATCAAATATTTTATATAATGAGCTTTTTTGTCCTGTCGAAATATAAAAATACCCCCCATAGTGGGAAGTTTTTGTATGTGAAATTTCTCTTCTCTTGTAACCTTTTTAATCTCATCCTTGGGTGTCAGGTAAAAACACCGGGTGTCAGGTAGAATTAAAAACACCGGGTGTCAGGTAGAATTGAGGGTGCAATTACTAACTTTTACTACCTTTGATAAATCAAAATAAGAACTCAACTAAAACTCAAAACTTCTACACCTATTGTCTACTCGTAAATATGCTTTTATACTACCCCTTTTATATCCTCCGCTCCCTTATCCACAAATAT
>JAOAFA010000129.1 GCA_026416535.1 Deltaproteobacteria bacterium | reverse complement strand
ATGTTTTACCCGGCTTAAAAAAGAGGACAGACAATTTGCAACATATAGCAAATATTGCAACTCTTATAGGGCTATTAGGCACAGTTATGGGTCTTATTAAGGCATTCGGTGCAGTGGCTTTGGCATCGCCAGACCAAAAAGGGACGATTCTTTCTAAAGGTATTTCAGAGGCAATGAACAACACAGCATTTGGATTATCAATAGCAGTAACTTGTATTATTGCACATCTATTTCTTTCGAATACGACGAGAAAGATAATAGATGAGCTTGACCAATATTCGGTTAAACTTATAAATATGCTTTATTTGCGGAATAAGGGAGATTTGAATCCTCTTGATAGAACAGCATCTCAGCAGTAGTTTGGTATTATGGAGGGAGTAATTAAATGGCAAGGAAACCTTCTAAAAGGAGTAATATTGAGAATAATGATCCAAAGGAACTAAATCTTGTTCCTTATTTGGATATTGTGGTCAATGTGATTATGTTTCTTATCTATACTACGACTGTTATCCAAATGGGCGTTATTAATGTCTCAGCTCCCAAATATGGAAGTGGTTCTGCGGGGTCAGGCAGCAAGCAACAAGAGAAGCCTCCGCTTAATCTATCCGTATTTATCACAGACAAAGGTTTTACTATAGCTGCGACAGGCGGTGTTCTCCCCGGTATTGGCACCGGTGAGGAGGCTAAGACGAAGGGACCGACAATCCCGAAAGTCAATGATCCTAATAAATGTTCAGCTATGAAGAGGAGAGAGGAGGCACCTTGTTATGATTATGTAGGACTTATAAAGAAGCTTGCTGAGATTAAAAAGATTTTTCCAGATGAGACAAAGATCAATATCTCTGCAGAGGAGAATATAAGGTATGAAGTGCTTGTGAATGTCATGGACGCAGCGAGAGAAAACCCCTTTGAAAGGGATGAAAATAATAATCCGATGCAAATGTTTTACGATGTAGTCTTTGCAGCAGGTCTATGATAGATGGGGAGTTTTATATGGAAAGTACTAATGAGAAGAATGTCATAAAGAGTGAGAGTGAGGAGTTAAAAGGTCCTCCTCAGAGGAAGCAAAGGAAGAAAAGGCTTGAGGAGCATGATTATCCGTTGAATATTACGGCGATGATGGATATGATGACCATCATACTCGTCTATCTTTTGAAGAATTATTCGACAGATCCTACTAGTATTACCCCGCAGAATGACCTTTCTATGCCATTTTCAACTACAAGACTAAAGATTGAGGCGGCAGTACCCCTTGCTATCTCAAAAAATTCCATTCTGGTAAATGATAAGGAAGTGTGTAAAATAATAAATGGCAAAGTTGATCCCAATTGTAAGGAAGGTAAGAACGAAGAACAATACTTCATTCAGACTTTATACAATGCACTTGATGCGGAAAGACAAAAGCAGGAGGAGATAGCAGCATATAACCCAACACAGCAATTTAAAGGGTTAGTTCTTGTGATGGGCGATAAAGATACTCCTTTTAGAGTTATATCTGAAGTTCTATACACAGCTGGTCAAGCCCAATTTGGTAATTTTAAGTTCATTGTGTTAAAAAATCCTGACTGAAGAGGGTATGTATGGGTAATACACAAAATGTAAAGGTTTTGCGCATAGGAATAATTCTTAATGGTAAAATAATAAATGAGAAGATTATATATAACCCTGTTGATATAACCATTGGCACAGATAAAAAATGCACTTTTTGTATTAGTGAATCTCAGAAATTACCAAAGGAGATCACGGTATTTACCGTAAAAAACAAACAGTATAATCTTGTGTTTACCGATAAACTCTCGGGGCAGGTTATTGTAAAGAATGCTGAATTTAATTTACAGTCCCTAAAAGCTCAGACAACATGCCAGAAAAAAGGCAATAATTATTATTATCCATTAGATATCGACTCCAAAGGAAGGATTGACATTGAGGATGTAATTGTTTTATTCCAATTTATTCCCCCTCCACCTGAACCTCCAAAGCCCCAGATACCTGAGATAGCAAAAGGTTATTGGTTGAAAAAGATGGATAAGCCTTTTATGGCTATATTTATGGCATCTTTTGTTGCTCATTTTGGTTTCGTATTTGGTGTGAGATATTTTGCCGAACCCCCTAAAGAGCCCACTATTAACGATATACCAGATAGATTTGTGAAGATGATTATGCCAGAAAAGGAGATTAGAAAGAAGAAGGATAAGGTGGATGATGGGGCGGGTAAAGAGAGTAAGAGGGTAGAAACAAAAAAAGTTGCTACAAAGGCAACAACTGGGGATTCAAAGGGTGGTGGGCAGGCAAAGGGGATAGGTAGGCAGACCGCCGAAGAGGTTAGAAACAAAGTTATGGGGACTGGAATATTAAAGGTTATTGGTTCTCTAAGTGATGGGGAAGGAGATTCTCCTTTGGCCGATGTCTTGAGGGGTGGTGGAAGAGGTGGTAAATTAGAGGAGTCGCTTAATCAGATTGGGAGTATAGGCATAGCGACAGAGGAGGGGCAGGCTACAAGGCTTGGGGCCGGGGGATCGGGTGGTCCAGCTTCAATTGGAGACCTAGCGAGTAAAGCTGAAGTTGGACAGGTAGGGGGTGGGACAGGGGAAAAGATTAAAACCGCATCTATATCAGGTAAGATTACTAACATAATGCCTGAGATAGATGGGAAGATGGATCAGGCGAAGATTAATGCGATTATCAAAAGTAAGCAGAAGGCTTTGCAGGATTGTTATGAGAGAGAGCTCAGGAAGAATCCAAATCTGTCAGGTAAGATAGTTGTGAGGTTTACAATAGGTGAAGATGGGAAGGTAACGGATGTTAGAATAGAGTCTGATAGTATGGGTAGTGCTGAGGTTGCTGATTGCTTGATAAGTAGAATAAGGAGGTGGATATTCCCAAAACCGGATGAGGGTTCAGTTACAGTATCTGTCCCGTTTGTTTTTGTTAAAACTTAGAACCATGAAGGCAAAGTATTTAAAAGAGATCAAAAATCTTCTTGAGAGCCCCGCATTTAAGGAGTGGTGGGCAAAATATAGCGAAAAGCAAAAGGAGATACTTAATATCACATCAGAGATAGATACAATAATGGCGGAGGAGAATAATCATAGGTTTAATGCAAATCTGGTTCAGAAGAGGGCACTTGACAAGATTGAGGAGAGTACACAGATGGATGCTCTTGCAGCTAAATGGATGGCTGAGGCAAGTGATATGGATAATAAGTCGTATGAGGCTGTTGCCAGATTTGAAAGTAAGAGGGTAGAGGTATCAGAGCTGTGGTTTAAGGTGGGGGCAATTGATCATGAATTGGAAAATGTGAAAGCTGAGATAAATACATTGAGGGAGAGGTTGTCCGTTGCCTCTGATAGACAAGAGGTGATTAATCTAAGAACTGCTCTTAAGAACAAGGAACAGGCACTTGAATCCTTAAATAAGGAGTTTGCAAGGGTGAGTGAGCTTTATGAGCGTGAGGCAGCAAAGAAAAAGAAATTGTGGGAAGAAGTAGAAATGATATGGGGAATCTCAATTGAATATAACCTGAAGGTAGCAGAGGCACAGGCGAAGTCAAAGAGGTTTAAAAAGGAGGCAGAAAAATTATTGAAAGAAAGCAATTATTATATTAGAAAGGCTAATGAAAAACAGAGTCAGTTGGAGCAGCTCAATTCTGAGCGGGAGAAAGATATAAGATACATAGGAGAATTGTTGAGGTTGGCGCGTGAGAAATTCGAGTGTATTGCTGAGGATGAATTTTTATACTGGCAGCAAAAAGAAAATGCACAATTAATCTATTGTGTCCCGCTTATAACAGATTTGGATAATTACAATATAGAGATAAGAGCACTTAATATTTATCAGGTAGATAGGTCGAAAGGGGTTAGTTTCATAGAGCCGCTCGTAGTAGATAGAAAGAGAATTAGTGATGAGGAAGATACAAGGATAGATGATTTTTTCCTAAAAGGCAGAAAGGGAATAACGCAGCAAACATAGTATTTTATTGTTAGGAGGAGGAGATTGATGGAAAAATTAGAAGTTCTTCAAAAGTCTGTTCTCTTTGAAAATCTCTTACCAGAAGAGTTTGAATATCTTGCCGAGATATCTCAGGTGAAGGAATACAAAATTGGAGATATTATATTTTATGAGGCTGAGCCAGGTAATTCACTTTATGTAATTATAGAAGGAGAAGTGGAGATCCTGAGGAAAGATGCGGAAGGTAAGCTCAAGCCTATTGCAGTTTTAAAAGCTGGGGATTTTTTCGGTGAGATGTCACTAATTGATAAGGAAATGAGGAGTGCTACAGCAAGAGCCAAAACAGATGTTAAGGCGCTTGTACTAACGTCTGAAAATCTTCACTCATTTGCAAAGATATATAGAAATGGGTTTACAATGGTTGTAATCAATATCGCGAGAGTTATGAGTAAAAGATTGAGAGAGACCAACAATAAATTAGCAGCAAAATTATAGTCTTGATAAATCCCTATGATAGTTTTTGGAAATAAGGGATTTATTTAGAAGAAAATGGATAATATACTCGAAATTAGAGGTTTATCAAAGACATTTAGAGCTGGTTTTTGGCTTCGCAAGGTAAGGGCATTAAGAGATGTGTCTCTTACTGTGAGAGAAAATGAGATTTATGGTTTTTTGGGTCCTAATGGTGCAGGTAAGACCACTACTATAAAGACTATCCTCGGATTGATATTCCCTGACTCAGGGAAGATTACTATTATGGGTAAAGATTATAGAGATATTTCTACTCGAAGATATATCGGGTATGCGCCCGAACAACCTTACTTTTACGAATATCTGACAGCTTATGAGTTTATGAAGTTTTATGGAAGTCTGTTTTCTATCCCTTCTTCGGAACTTAAAAGAAGAATCCCTATGTTATTGGATATGGTAGGTCTCGGAGGAAAGGAGTCGCTTCAATTGAGAAAATTTTCTAAGGGAATGTTGCAGAGGATAGGACTTGCTCAGGCACTAATAAATGATCCCAAGTTTCTTATTCTGGATGAGCCCATGTCTGGTCTTGATCCGATTGGTAGAAGAGAAATAAGGGATCTCATCCTTGCTCTTAAAAAGAGCGGAAAGACTGTCTTTTTTTCTACACACATTTTGTCAGATGTAGAGATGATTTGTGATAAAGTAGCGATTATAATTGAAGGCGAGATTAGAAAAGAGGCCTCTTTGTCTGAATTACTTTCAATCGATTATAATGAAGTTGAGGTCGTGTTTAAAGGAGGCAATAAGAGTATTAAAGATGACCTTAAAAAGATTGGTCTATTAATGAAGGACATTGACGATACATGTTATATGTTGGTAAGTAAGTCAGATATATCAAAGACGGTTGATGTTATTAGATTAGGTGGAGGAGATATTCTATCAATTATTCCTAAGAGAAGGACTCTAGAGGATATATTTATAAAGGAAATAAACTGCTGAAATGAGATTATTGTCTATAGCATTAAATACTTTTAAGGAGAGCATTAGGAATAAAATTTTAATTGGGGTACTCTTGTTTTCTGTTTTAATTATAATTAGTACAATGGCTTTGGTTCAATTGACAATAGGTCAGTGGATGAAGATAACTGTCGATATAGGTATGGGAGCAATTTCTTTATTTGGCAATCTAATGGCTGTTTTTCTAGGAATTAATCTTGTTGCAAAGGAGATTGATAGGAAGACGGTTTATACAATAGTATCAAAACCTATCAAAAGGTATGAATTTATAATAAGTAAATACATAGGGCTTTTGATTACTATCTTTATCAACGTGGCCTTGATGTTTGTTATTTTGCTAATAATTTTGAAGTATTATATTAGTTATGAGGTGCCCTATATTGGTACGATTCAGGCGTTTTACCTGTTGCTCTTGGAATTTATGATAATCTCAGCTATAGCTATATTTTTCTCTACCTTCTCTACCCCTATAATGAGTGCTGCATTTTCTATCACATTCTGGTTTATAGGGCACTTACTCTCAGATTTGAAGTTCTGGTCAATGAAGTCGGAAAGTGAAGGTTTTAAATTGCTTATTAATACAGTTTATTATTTACTCCCAGATTTGGAGTTGCTAAACTTAAAATCAAATATTGTCTATCAAATTACAGTAGATATGAAATACATTCTTTGGGTCAGTTGTTATGCGCTTATGTATTCGGTTCTACTTATTGCTGCATCTATAGTGGTCTTTGAAAAGAGGGATTTCAAGTAATAAAGGGTTAAAGTAAGTTTATTAATTGATGAGGGGATATATGTATTGATGAAGATAGTATTCCTATGAAATAAGACATACTAGAATTAAATCTTAATTAAGCTCCGTCGCTACTTTGAAAACTGAACTAACTTCTTAAATTGTTTAATTTCTTTTGAGGCTATAAGGTGGGTTTTTAAATATGTCCGACAAATCCATTAGATTTATACGGGAAATTCTAAGGGAATTTTTTGGGATATTTTCTAATATCATATCTGAGTTTGAACTACACCCAATAACGCATGGTGGGTATTTGTCTTACTCTTTGAATTAGCTTTCTATGTTACAAGAAGGCCCATAGTGTTTTTAGTGATTAAGTAAGCTAATGCACCTGTTAGAAAGTGGTGGAGATTAGAAACACAACTCTGTCTTTTCTAATATTCGGATTTGTATTAATGGTAAAAGGTTTTGGCTCAACTGGTTTTGACGGTATTGTAAGAAATTGATATAGGCTTGCTCCAATTAAGGCAGTAGTTATACCAGTCATTATGTGTCCTAATGTGATCATTGATTCTCCGTCTTTTACCGCATTAAATCTTGAATCGATGTCTGGTATCAGTACTGAGTTTTTGTATTCATTGTATGCACTCGAGGCATCACCCATTCCTTTAATGTAAAATATTGTGGCGGTGATGCCTGTTGCTATACCCGCACCCAAGAGCGAAAATCCCCATATTCTTTTTGGTCTGCTTATTTGCCTATATTCCTCCATACTTGCCTCATACCTGTCGAGAGCACTCTGATATTTTAACCTTTTTTCCCTCGTCTCTGGAGTTTCTTCTAAAATTATCTTTATGTTTCTATTTTCCTTTGGATTTAATGTAATTGTTGTTTCAGCGTCAACATAGCCTGCTTTTGTGACTTTAATTACATGCTCTCCGGCATCGATATTCTTTAAGGCAAGGGGTGTATTCCCCATATAAGTTCCATTGAGGTAGACTTCTGCACCTTTTGGTTCTGACTGAATATTAATATTCCCTGTGGCTCCTTGTATCACCTGAGCATAAGTGGTTGTTGTAAGGCACATGAGGTATGCAATTAAAAAAAATCTTTTCATAGATATTATACTCCTTTTTATTTGTCAATGTCTCTACAGCATCTAAAACCCACATCTGGATAAGGTTTTGATGGATCTCTTGATTTGTCAATGGATGACTCATCACATTTTAGTTGACTGTCCTTGTTTGAGTTGAAAGAGCCTCCAATAACAATTCCTTTGCCATCGTCGTCTTCCACCCATTCATATAGATTCCCGGACATATCAAATATTCCTGTGTATGTTGAATTCGGATCGAATATTTCTATGTAAGAATAGGTACCAGCAGGCACACCATTTATCTCAGAATTAACCGTAAAAGTCCTTGATACCCAGCAGCCCGGGACATCTCCTTCTCCATATAACGAACCAGCTGGTGTAGTTGCAATCTTCCTCTCTTTATTGGAACACGCGTAGTCTGCCGTATTTGAGGGGTTGTATTTATTTTTGTTTTTTGCATACTCAAGGTCATTACAGACCCCAGGTATGTATTTTTCTGTAATGGGTTCTAAAGAATCTGTCTTTGGTCTTGTATATGGAAATTGATATGGGTTTGTGTATTTTTTATAGGTGTCATCATCTCTTAGCTTTTTACTTGTTGGGTCATCAAAAAAGCCCCCTCTGCATGCAGTTAGCCACTCACTCTTTTTGCAAATCCTTTTATCTGCCTTTTGACATAATTCTTTTGCTTTTTCAAACGTAATACAGCTTGCAGGCATTAGACTTGCAACAGATTTTGAAGCCTTATTCTGATCTATACCAGGTGATTCACTCGATGCGTCCGAGAGAGAGTTTTCGAATTTGTCTATTAAGTACCCACATGTGTTGCCCTTTGGAATCTTTACCCATGCCATATCTGAATATTTCTGGAATGTGGATCTGTCAAAGTTATAATTGTCACTTTTTGGATCACATGGATTTGTGTGTTCGTGTGCACACGTGTATAAAATAAAACTTGTTAAAACTAATGCTCCTATAGCTCTCATCTTTCCTACTCCTCAGAATTGTGATAAAAGCATGTAAAATAATACTTGTTATTTGTCAAGTTAGTCAAGAAAAATTCACTGTCTCACCAGAATTTACAATCATTCCTGTGTTGTTGTTGTTTAAGATTACCTCAGGATATATTATGCAATTTTTCCCGATGATCGTTTCATCTGGTATAATAGCATTCTTACCAATTACAGTGATTCCATTGAAGAGGTGATTGGGGAAGGCTTTGTTCGGAATATTTTCGCCCTCTCCAATATAGCAGTCCGTCCCAATCTGGACATTTTTATCGATTACGCAATTGGTAACTATACTGCCAGATTCAATTATGGTATTTGAAAATATGACAGAGTTAATAACTTTTGCACCCTTCAGAATTTTTACACCAGGGGATATGACCGAATTTCTAACCTCCCCTTCTATTATGCATCCTTTTGAGATTAGTGAATTTTCTGTGATAGAGAACTCTCCGAAGAACGTTGGTGGTTTGTCTCCAATCCTATCTTCATTTGGGTTTGTGCAAAGTTTCCAATTATATAAATCCAACCCAGAACTTGGGGTAAGACAATCCATGTTGGCACTATGATATGAGTCAATCGTACCGACGTCCCTCCAGTAGTCATTAAATTTGTAGCAGTATAATTTATACCTTCCCAGCATAGAAGGAATAATGTCTTTTCCAAAATCAAATCCCTTCTTTCCCCCTACAATATTTTTTAGTTCTTCACACAATATCCTGTAGTTAAATACGTAAATTCCCATAGAGGCAAGATTGGATTTTGGATCTTTTACCTTTTCTTGAAATTCTAATATCTCGGAAGATTCATTTATTATCATGACACCGAATCTGTGAGCCTCTTCAAAGGGAACCGGCATTGCTGCAATTGTCAGATCAGCATTTTTCTTTTCATGAAATGTTATCATCTCTTCATAGTTCATCTTATAAATATGGTCTCCTGATAGGATTAATACCTTCTCTGGCTTATAATTTTCCATAAAGGCGAGATTTTGATAAATGGCATCAGCAGTTCCTTTATACCAGTCAGAATCTGCCTCTCCTGTATGTGGGGGGAGGATTTTTATTCCTCGCTTTCTACCATAGAGATTCCAATATTCTCCCTTACCTATATGATCCATTAAAGAGAGCGGTTTGTACTGTGTAAGTACCCCTACCATTTCCAAATCAGAGTTCATAATATTGCTAAGTGTAAAGTCTATAATTCGATAAATTCCTCCAAAAGGGACTGCAGGTTTTGCTCTTTTGGTTGCCAGAATATTTAGTCTTGAGCCTACTCCGCCGGCAAGCAACATGACGAGTGTATCACGTGAATTTCTCATTTTAATTACCTCTATATTCAGTTCCTGAGGGTATATTTTTCGTTTTAAATTCTTTGTCTTCAAGATCTGGATATATGATGCATTTACCGCCTATTGTAGTATATGGTGGTATGTGCGTGTTTTTCCCAATGATTGTTATTGGTGGGTTCTTTAAATTGACCTCCTCACCTATGTAGGACCCTTCTCCTATTATAACATTTTTATCCAGTATTGAATTTATGATTTTACTGTTACTACTGATTTTGCAAAAGCTAAATATTATACTGTTTTTTACTAATGCGCCCTTTTCTATTATGGTGCCAGGGGAGATAATGGAATTTCTTACTTCTCCGTATATTCTGACTCCGGGGGAGACTACAGAATTTACTATGAGTGAATTGGTGCTTAAAAATGTAGGTGGAAGATCGGAATCTTCGAGATAGTTCGGATTGGTTCTTATATTCATACTTTCAAGAATTGTAATGTTATCTTTATTCAATATGTCAAAGTTGGTTTTGAAATACTCTTCGATTGTTCTTGCATATTGCCAATAACCTTCAAAAATGTATCCGTAAATTTTGTAATTGTTTTCAATCATGTATGGGATTATTTCACTATAAATTTGAAAAGATTTACCGTGCATGGCATTGTGAATGACAAGTTTTTTTAAGATATTTTTTTTGAATATATAGATTGTGAGGGATGCCAAATTTGATATTGGGACCTTAGGCTTTTCTTCGTACTTTATGACCCTTTGATTCTCATCTACTAATCCTATTCCGAATCTGTGTGCTTCATTCGGGTTAACCTGTTTAAATACAATGGTAAGGTCCGCCCCTTTTTCTCTGTGGAATCTCAATACCTTGGTGTAATCCATTGCATATATGTGATCTCCCGATAGTACTAAAACATCTTCGCAATCATAATGGTCTATGAAGTTTAAATTTTGGTATATGGCATCAGCGGTTCCTTTATACCAGTCTGAGTCTAAATTCCCCTTATATGGGCTAAGTATACGTATCTCTCTTCCACGGCCAATAAAATCCCAATGGGAACCGTTTTGAATATGACTAATAAGAGAATACGGTTTGTATTGGGATAAAACACCCACTACGTCTATGCCACTATTCATTAAATTTGATAGAGCAAAATCTATGATCCTATACATGCCCCAAATTGGGAGAGCCGCCTTAGGTCTCTTCATTGTCAATACAGATAGTTCGTCAACTCTGCCGCCAGCAAGAACCATTGCAATAATGTCTTTCTTCATAGTAGAAAAGCTTATATCATAGCCTTTGCTTTAAGTCAAAGATATATAAGGATGTGACTTGATATTAAGAGTCATTTGGCTATGTCTTATTACCTCATCCTAAAAGTTCCTTCGACAATCGTCAATTATTTAATTTCAGTGTTTCAATCCTTTTATAGGGGAATTTACAGGAGGTTATTACTTATTGAGGTATTACCAGTGTAAATTATAATGGGTATTTTGATTCAATCCTAAAAGGATAGCCTTTTTGCATAGTAAAAGCTCACTGAGACTCGGTTGGTTGATTTCCTTTTGTTATACTTTTTTATTCACTCTTAAATTTGAATGTGGTGTAGTACTAGGCTTTCGTCTTAAAAACTCATACAAAACTTTTGGTTTTGATTGAGGGGTTGGTTTTGATTTAGAGGGGTATTATTAATTGGCTTTGCGTAGGTAGAAAAGGACTTAGAGAAGAGTTTAGGAATTAAGCATGTGCTTATGATGGATGAGAGTGGTTCACTACAAAATAATCAAGGCCTATATTTTTGACTCATTGTGTCAAATTTTATTGACAGGTGTAAATTAAAATGCTACCTCACACTCTCTGTTGGCAATATTTTCGCCATCCTGGGATAACGACAAAACATTTTAAGGAGGTTTAATATGTCAGAACAAAAGACAATTACTTCAATGAGTCAAGAGAACAGGACATTTCCGCCACCCTCCTCATTTGTTGAAAGGGCTTATATAAAGTCCAGAAAACAGTATGAGGAGATGTACAAGAGGTCAATTGAGGATCCCGAGGGTTTTTGGGGCGAAATAGCCTCTCAGTTTTACTGGTTTAAGAAGTGGGACAAGGTCAATGAAGAGGATTTCCCTAATGCGAAGATTAAATGGTTTATAGGGGGTAAAACGAACATATCATACAACTGCTTAGATAGACACCTTGGGACGAAGAATGAAAACAAGGTTGCACTTATATTCCAGGGTGAACCGGAGGATGATGTAAGAAAACTTACCTACAAAGAGCTTCATCAGGAGGTTTGTAAATTTGCTAATGTGTTGAAGAGAAATGGTGTAAAAAAGGGTGATAGGGTAACTTTGTATATGCCAATGATACCAGAGCTACCAATTGCACTTCTTGCATGTGCGAGGATCGGTGCTATCCATTCAGTGGTCTTTGGTGGGTTTAGTGCTGAGGCCTTGAGAGATAGAATTCAGGATTGTGGTTCTAAGATTTTGGTAACAGCAAATGTATATTATAGAGGAGGAAAGCTTATTACTCAAAAGGCTACGGCGGACAAGACGATGGAAATGTGTCCTGGTGTAGAGAGGTGCATTGTGGTTAAGAGGGCGGACATGGAGACACCAATGAAACAAGGCAGGGATGTGTGGTGGCATGATGAGATGGCTAAGGTGGATGCCAATTGTCCACCAGAAGAGATGGATGCAGAAGATCCGCTGTTCATACTTTATACGTCTGGTTCAACTGGTAAGCCCAAAGGTGTGATGCACACGACAGGTGGTTATATGGTATATGTAGCCACAACATTTAAGTATATCTTTGATTATCACGATGAGGATATCTATTGGTGTACAGCGGATATCGGTTGGGTAACAGGTCATAGCTATATAGTTTATGGCCCACTTGCTAATGCTGCGACTTCGTTGATGTTTGAGGGTGTCCCCAACTATCCTCAACCTGATAGATTCTGGCACATAGTTGAAAAATTTAAAGTCAACATATTCTATACTGCACCTACTGCGATTAGGGCTATTATGAAGGATGGAGAGGAGTGGCCCAACAAACATGACCTGTCAACACTTAGATTGCTTGGTTCTGTTGGTGAACCTATTAATCCAGAGGCATGGATATGGTATTATAAGGTTATTGGTAAAGAGAGATGTCCGATTGTTGATACATGGTGGCAGACAGAAACAGGGGGTATCCTAATAACACCATTGCCGGGCGCTTGGCCATTGAAGCCGGGTTCGGCGACACTGCCGTTTTTTGGTGTAATCCCAGAGGTGATTAGACAGGATGGTACACCATGTGATACGAATGAAGGCGGTTATCTTGTATTGAAGAGGAGTTGGCCCGGAATGATGAGAGGTGTGTATGGAGATCCTGACAGATTTAAAAATACTTATTTTACTCAATATCCGGGATATTATTTTACGGGAGATGGTGCCAGAAAGGATGAAGATGGATATTACTGGTTAATGGGTAGAGTGGATGATGTAGTCAACGTCTCGGGTCACAGAATCGGAACTGCTGAGGTGGAGAGTGCTCTCGTATCTCACAAGGCTGTTGCTGAGGCGGCTGTTGTTGGTTTCCCACATGATATTAAAGGGCAAGGTCTTTATGCTTATGTTATTCTTAAGACAGGTTTTACCCCATCTGAAGAGCTCAGAAAGGAGCTTGTAGCTCATGTAGCAAAAGAGATTGGACCAATTGCCAAACCCGATAAGATACAGTTTACTTCTGGATTGCCGAAGACAAGATCCGGGAAGATTATGAGAAGGATACTGAGAAAAGTCGCTGAAGGAGATGTTAGTCCAAGTTCTCTGGGCGATACCTCTACACTGGCAGATCCATCAGTAGTTGATGAGCTTGTGAAAAACAGACTGTAATTAGCGGCATTGTGTATATTTAAGGTTTTTGAGGGCACACTATTGTGTGCCCTTTTTTGTATCTTAGCGGGCACTGTAAATCCTGCTATTAGTAGAAAACTTTAATTGATAATTTGTAGAATATTGGGGATGCAAAGAAAAAATTAGTAATCTTTATTAAATTTAATTGTTTACAATCATCTTTGCTGAATGGTAATAGTTTAAAAGAGTTTTTAGTATGGTTATGAGAGTGTTAGTAAGCCTAACCCTTTTTATGGTTTTCACTGTTAATTTATATTCTGTTGAGCCTTGGAAAGAATGGTATACCATAGAGACTGAGCATTTCAATATTCATTTCTACGAAGGGTTGGAGAAAGTCGCGAATAAAGTGGCGTATATCTCCGAGGAGGTTTATAGTATAGTTACTAAGTGGTTTGATGCCAGACCGTCTGAGAAGGTGGAAGTAGTAATAACAGATGATACGGATAGTACAAATGGCTTCACTAGCGTTGTTCCATATAATAGGATACATTTGTTTGTTAGACCCCCATCCGCATTCTCTTCATTGAATGATCATGATGATTGGCTCTATGCATTATTTTTACATGAGTTTATGCATGTTGTTCACTTAGATATGTATTATGGATTTCACGCCCTTTACAATACGATCTTTGGAAAAAGTCTAATACCGAATGCTGTCCAACCTGATTGGTTTATAGAGGGGATAGCCACCTATGGAGAGTCCCGTTTTTCTGGTGGAGGAAGACTAAGAAGTTCCATTTATAGAATGTATTTACGAACTGCGGTAATTGAGGATGATTTTAAACCTATTGATGTTATATCAAACGGTACTTATGAATGGCCCCAAGGTACTATATATTATTTATATGGTGCCTTTTTTCTTGAGTATATAGCACGAACTTATGGTGAGAAGGTGTTGAGGGATCTTGTGAAGGAATATGCTAAGAGGATGATACCTTATCAGATGAATAAGATTGCGAAAAAGTATACTGGGCGAACTTATGTTGAACTGTATAACGATTTTTATAGTGAATTGAAGAGGGAAACTGAAGAAATCATGGATATTGTTTTGAAGGAACCGATTACAATCTATGAGAAGATTACTGATACTGCACAAGGACATAGAAATCTTAGAATTGACAAAGAGTATCTGTATTACTATGAGTCTTCTTTGTATGATTACCCTCATATTATGAGGTATTCATTTAAGGATAAAAAGAGCGAGAAGGTTTTAAAGTCTTTTGGTGGGGGTGAATTTGATGTAAAAGATGGATTAATTGTGTATATTGAGACCGTCCTTTATAAACAGTTTAATGATTATACTGACCTATTTTTGTTTAATTTGAAAACAGGAGAGAAGAGGAGGTTGACATTTGGTTTGAGGGCTGATTACCCTGCTTTATCACCCGATAATAAGAGGATTGCGTTTGTCAAAAAAGATCTTTTTTACTCAAAGATAGGAATAATGGAAATAGATAGTGGTAGGATTGAGTATATATTTAGGTCTCCAGATTATGCTGAAATATCTAATTTGAGATATTCTCCTGTTGATGAGAGAATTGTGTTTTCTATGTGGGACAGGAACGAAAGAGATATTTACGTTATTGATGTAAAGGGTAAAGATGTTGAGAGAATAACTGCAGACGTCTCAATAGATATTCAACCTACGTTTTCACCAAATGGTGATAAGATCTATTTTGCTTCGGACAGAATAGGTATATATAACATATATGAATTTGATATTGAGACAAGGGAATTAAAGAGAATTACAAATACCTTAACGGGTTTCTTCTCGCCAGAGGTTGATCGTAATAATCGTATTTTTGCTTTGATATACGGTTCAAAGGGCTACGATGTATGTGAGATAGAAGTTGAAAAGTTTAGTTATAGCCAGGAGCCAATTTATAGAACTGATAGATTCCCAGTCATATTAAAAGAGCCGCAAAGCTATAAAGTGAAGGACTATTCGAGTATTCCTTCTATACTTCCAAAATCATGGAAGCCGCAAGTAGGTGTTAGTGACGCAGGAGATTTTTATGGTATAAAAGTATATGGATCCGATTCTATTGGAAGAAATAGCTTTGATTTTAGAGTTTCATATGCACCACGGGATGATAAAATATTTTATTTCTTTAATTATGGTCTGAGATATTTTTATCCCTACCTTAGTTTTGAATCTTATAAGGAGTACTATAAACTTGGAGATGTTCAGTATATTAATGATAGATTTGTGGATTATTTCGAAGACAATATTACATTTAAGCTTAACATGGGAATTCCTCTTTCTTCATATAGAGTCTCTCGTTCTCTTAATCTAACTTATGCGTATCAGTTTTTGAGTGGTGAAAGAAGTTATGAATTTTATCCAAATTATTCGGTGCCTGTTTTCCCCAAAGAGGGTAATAAGGCCTATATAGGTATTTCATATCATTCTTCTACAGTTAGGGGGTATGGTAAGTCTATTAGTGCTGAGGAGGGAATTAGATATGGTATAGACGTTAAATTGTATGATAGATATTTTGGTTCAGCATTTGAGCTCTACTCGGCAGAATTTGGAACAGCTTTTTATATTAGGAATCCCTTAATAAAGAGACATGTAAATGCTTTTCAGTTGAATTATGGTATTTCTGGAGGGGAGTTATATAAAAGGCGATTATTTTACTTAGGCTCTGTGCCACCAAGGGATATAATACTTGATTTTGTAGATGATTTAAGAGTAGGAGGGACATATCTTAGAGGTTATGCCCCTTATTCTATATCGGGAGAAAATTACTTATTGATTAATTATGAATATCGTTTTCCTATATTAGATATAGATAGGGGTTTTGAGCTTCTTCCTGCTTTTTTTCATCGTTTATATACCGCCATATTTTTAGATCTCGGTAATGCATTTGATGATACATACTTACCTGCTTATTTATTGATGGGAACTGGAATGGAATTGAGAGCTGAATTTAAATTTGGCTTTTATATACCTACTACACTGAGATTGGGCTACTCACAAGGGCTTGTAGATAAGGGTCAAACACAATTATATTGGGTCTTAGGGTTTCAGTTTTAATTGTGATTCTATCTTTTACTATATTGAAATCTTTTTCGTGCTTTTTTGCGCCCGTATTTTTTACGTTCAACTTCCCTTGCGTCTCTCGTAAGAAACCCTGCCTTTTTTAAGATAGGTCTGAGTTCGGGTTTATATTTGGTTAGGGCCTTAGCAATACCAGCCCTGACAGCCTCAGCCTGTCCTGACTTGCCTCCACCTTTTGCGTTAACGATTGTGTCAAGCTCGGTTAGCGTGTTGGTGAGTAAGAAAGGTTGTCTTATAATTATTCTACTAGTTTCACGAGGAAAATAATCATTTAGTGGTTGGCCATTTATTTTTATTTCACCTTTCCCGGGTCTCAAAATTACACGGGCGACTGCCCTTTTCCTTCTACCAGTGGCCATAATTTGAGTCGCAGTAGCCATTATCCTCTCCTTTTATAATGAAACTATACTTGGTCTTTGTGCTGAGTGAGGATGTTTGTCGTTAGCATAGACTTTCAATTTTTTTAACATCTTGTGACCAAGAGTACCTTTGGGTAACATGTTCTTTACCGCGAGAGATATGACTCTTTCAGGGTGTTTTTCTAAAAGGTATTTTAAGTTAAATTCTTTCAGGTTTCCAAAATATCCAGTATGTCTATAGTACATCTTCTCTGTCAACTTTTTACCTGTTACTTTTACTTTACTGGCATTGATTATTATTACAAAATCTCCTACGTCTGAGTTCGGTGTAAATTCGACTTTATTCTTACCTTGGAGTATCTCAGCGGCCTTAACTGCTACCTTACCAAGGATCTTATCTTTTGCATCGATCAAATACCAGTCCCTCTTAATTTCTTTCTCTGAAAAATGTTTTGTCATTTTTGTTAACATCCTAGTCTCCTCTTAGAAACAAGGGTCTAATTTATAAATTTTAGCAGTGGATTTGTCAAGTCAAAAATACCTTATGTGATAGCAAGGGGTATAGCATTTTTTGTTATCGTAGGTATAATAATGCCTTTAAGAAAAAATTCCGATTAGCTAATGATACTTCAACAGTTTTTGATGCTCCAGTTCTATCAGAGATCTCAGGTGAGGATGATTCAGGCTTGAAAGAAGAATGTGAGGAAAAAAATGATGGGACAGGATGTCCCAAAGGGTTCTGTATAAGTGAGACATGTGCAAGAAAATGCACCACAGCATGGGGATCTACTCGATGAGTGGGGTAGTGGGAGTGGAGAAAGCTGTTACCCTATAGAGGGGAATAAATATGTCTGTTGGAAATACGGAGATAAGGGCCACCTTGAGACCTGTGCCGGTATGTTTGATTGTGACTGCAATGGAGTATGTCTCGAGTCAGAAGGTGGTTGCTTTGTGATTTGCAAAGATAATTCTACCTGTACGGATAAGTATTCTCTAAATGCAGAATGTGTTGATACAGGACTTGGCTACAGTGTGTGTGTAAAGATGGAGTGAGAGTTATTCCTTTAGTTTCTTGGTGTTAAGTCTTTTAGAAATTCTATAGTGATGAATGGTGGTCTTATTTATTAGTGTGACATATCAGAGAAATTGTAAGATTTAGTTAGTTGTATATGAGGTATATTGTTGACTTACAACTGGATCTTATATGGAATCTTTTATTTTTTTATTAAAGGTTGTTATCAATTAACAGACTAGCAATATTCATTTGTCCTTTTTGTTAACTAATTTGAACTGATGTTTTGCTCCCAATAGTTGGCTTGAGGAAGAATTCCTTGATATCTGTGGGCTATCAAGTTTGTAATCTCTAGTTTGTTGGGTGACCAGTTACTACCTTTGTATGTATGGATTAAAAATCCAAGTTTCTAAAATATGGCCGAGTGAGAAATTTTGAATTTTTAAGTTTATAAAAAGATTATTCAGTCTCTTCTTCTCTTTCATCTATACTTTCTTTTTTTTCTTCCATTATAGCCTCTTTATCTAGTTTTATGTTAGCTGGCTTTGCATTATCAGGTTTTTGTTCTTGTGCCTCTTTTACCTCTGGCATTTCGCTCTTAGCTCCTTTACCAATTTCAATAATATCTATCTCTAGGTCTGGTGATTTTAGCTTCGCCATGCCGAAGATAGGAACATCCTTTGACATCCAGACTGTAAATGGCAGTTTATCTATTCTGAAATCATAGACAGTTGTAGTAATGGTTTTTAAGGCTACCTTTAGTGGTTCTTTTTGTTTTTTAATTTTTGCATTTTTGGGGATGTCTTGTCCTATGCTCTTGGGCATTTTGGCTATATCTTCGGGCTTCATTACAACAGGATTCCTTTTGCCAATTCTTGAGTACATTTTCTTTATATTGGCAGGGTCCCTAATATCGCCAGATACAAGCATCTTTGTAAGAAGACCATGGCCACTGGATTCAAGCCTTGAAAATATTTCTACCCAGTAACATTTCTGAGGCTTTTTCTTTTTGTCCGTGCCCTCTTCACAGTTTGTCTCTCCTACAATGGATATTTTTATGATCTGAACTGAGTCTGAGTCGAGTTCATGAACCCGATATTCCACGTAATCACCCATGTTAGGTTTGAATTCTCCAAATATTGTAGGCATTTGGATAATACCAATTGGTCCAACTTGCATATAGATGTTTAATATCAAGGTTATAATGATGCTATTCATAGAAACTCCTTATTTTAGTATATTGATATAATTCTAAGTAAATTTATCCCAAAAATTATTCTTTTTAAAATCCCTTTTATTTCAATATCTTTGGCAATCATATCTTTGATAATTCCAATACCTTCTTTGTTAAAAAGAAGTGGATAGCTCCAAAAAAGCTTTATTCGGCTTAAACCTATAATCTTGTCCGAGTCTGCTTTTATAGCAAAATCTAAGCTTTTGCCATAACCATTGTATATTGTTAGTTTACCTTTATTAAAGGATAGTATTATGGAAATGTCAGCATCTTTTGCTATAATTTGAACATCCCCCTTAAGATTTGAAAATATCTTATATTTTTTTGTGTTTTGATTACAATTATCTTTTATTAGTGATGCTATTAATTCTGATAATCCAATATCTTTGGCATCATTGTGAATATCAATCTGTATATCTTGTGCACAGCGCATAAACTAAACATATATTATTATCCAAGTTATTAGATTTTAACAACAAAAAAATTAATTAAATGGCATATTCACCTTATACATCGAATTGCCAGAGTGTGTTTGTAGCACAATGAAGAATATAAATAGGATGAGCTATTTGATAGTCCTCTCTTAATGGATTTTCTAGGTTTTAATAATAACATTTCAATTGCATGGAATTGTTTAGTCCACTGAGTTTTATCTCACATAAACTCAAATTTTTATTTAAGAGGGCTTAGAGGATCTTAAACCGTGGAAAAACGGAAGACAAATAGGGTAATGGATGGATATTTGTTCAAATTAAAATCCTAGATTTTCTTCTTTCTAAAAACTCAAGTAAAGGTTTTTGACTTCTTACTTAATTTCTTATGTGAGATTCTTTTTATTCGCCGCCCTCTATATCAATCTCCTCTAACTTAACAGCAATGGGTTTGTAGAAAAAATCCAAGGGTTTTACAAATTCATTGACCTTATCATAGGTATCTTTTATGTTCAGCTTCTTAAATATTAGATCAAACTTTGCCTCCAATTCGCTTGCGAGTTTAGTCTTGGTGTCTTCAGGTAAATTCCAGATCTCTTTTTTGAAAGCTCCAAAAACCTTTTTGCGACTTTTATAATAGAACTGTTCATCAGTCATATTAGGTTTTCTCTCGTCTTGTGCATTCTTGTCTAGCCATCTGTACATCTCATCTCTTAGTTCTTTAGGGAAGTTTGGAGAATCCAATAAGATATTCTGAAAGCCAGTTGCAAGATGAACCTCTGCAGTATTATTCTCTGGGAATTTGTCGAATGCATCCTCCGGCAGGGTGGAGGCACCGTGTTGGACAGTCCCAGCAATGCCATACTGTTCTCTCCCGATTTTAGAAATGGTGTTGAGTACGGAAAAGTCTAGGTTGACTTTTGCAATTGAGCCATCTGGGAGAACTACACCACCATGTGATGTCCCTGTTTGAACAGATATCTTTGAGATACCAGTGTAATCCTTCCCTTTAGATATTAGATGTTTTAGGTATCCTTTCATAAAGGCATGAAATTCTTCTGGTGTTGAATTCTTTGTTCCTACCTCACCGATTTCACCGCCTACGGAAATCGTAACACCCGCAGGTTCATTTTCTCGGATATATGCTGTCATGTCAGCACAGATCTCATAATTAAGTTTCTGTTGCTCATCTAATGTCTCTTTTGAGAGATCTACAACTGTTGACGAGTCAATATCTATGTTTAAAAAGCCTGCTGAGATTGCCTCATCTATTAATTTTTTTAATGCCTCTATCTCCTTTTGAGGATCTTCCTTAAATTTTCTTGCATTTACCTGAAAATGATCACCCTGAACAAATATCGGTCCTCGATAATCTTCAGCTATTGCTGCTGCCAGAACAGTCGAGCAATACTCAGCGGGTCGTTGATTTGTGTATCCCATCTCAGATTTGGCAATTTCAAATATGAATGCACCAGCATTAATCTTTTTTGCAGATCTGAATATTGCTCTTGCGGTGTCATAAGTGAAACCCCTAATATTAATAGCAGGTACAGTGAACCCGGATATCTTCCCTTTGCCCATTGCTGTATATAGATTTTGTATTGAAGCTACCTTTGCATTTAGAAGTCGTGCGATTTCGAATATCATGTATATGGCATAATCTTTAATTTTTGGGTTTTCAGAAAGAGTCGAGGTCTCTACAAGTTTTGTTAGTAACTTTTGTTTCAGACCTAAGGGATCCCTTATTAAAGAGATTCTTTTATTTTCAATAGAACAAAACTCTTTGATTGCCAAATTTAATTGCATCTCTGACGTAAACATAGTATCCTCCTTATGATCCAGCTATAAATTGCAATATAGGAGAATTAAAAAAATATTTCAAGAATTTATTTAACCTTTTTGTCTATAAAGGAGTCTAATAGTTGTGAAGGACGAGATAGGTGCTAAAGGTAAGAATGATTATGAGAGGCTAAGTGATAGAGAGTTAATACAAATGTTCTTGGATGGAGATATAATGGCCTTTAATGAGTTTTATAGAAGGTATTATGGAGCTTTGTTTAAATTTATTATAAGTTATTGTGGAGATACACATATAGCAGAGGATACTTTACAGGAAGTCTTTCTAAAATTATTAGGATTTAAGGTAAGGTTGGGGCTTATCAAAAATATAAAAAAATACTTATACTCTATAGCTGTGAATAGGTGTAGAGACATGGTCTCAGCAAGAAAAAGAGAGATGGTATTTAATGGGTCTGAGAGGGAGATGGGGATGACTTATAATACTAGTGATGTGAATGTAGATATACAGATAATGAATCAATTTGTTGATAAACTCCCACAAACACAAAGGGAGGTTCTGCTATTGAGGACAAAATCTGACCTTCAATTTAGTGAAATCGGCGAAATACTTGGCATATCCGAGAATAGTGCAAAAGTTAACTATTTTTATGCAGTCACATCACTTAAGAAGATGATGGGAGGAGAATATTGATGAATAAATATTGCAAGAATATAGAGGCAAGGATTGTTGATTGCCTTGATGGGGAGCTTAATTTAAAGGAAAGACAGCTTTTTTTAGCTCACATTAATGAGTGTTCAGTTTGTAAAAAGAAATATGAAGAATTTTTGTCAGCCCAAGAGCATCTCAAACCGTTTTTAAATAGGAAAGAGATAGTTGAGAACAATGCTAGGAATTTGTATTCTACAATAATGGAGAATAGACATAAAGGGAAAAAATATACCAAACTGGTCATAGCAGCTGTTAGTCTAGCTTTACTTATTGTTTTAATGAGTGTGTACTCTATTATCTCTTTTGATAAGAAATTGCAAAGGGCGAGGGAGATGGAGATTAGCGTAGATTATTTTGTGGACATAGAAGAAGAGCTGATTAATTCTGATGAACATACATTCAAGATTTATTATACAGTCTTGTATGGGCATGAATTCAAGGATTTTGAAGAAATATTAAAAGAGTCAAGTATTGTTAGACCATAAGGAGGTGTACCATGAGGATTTTTTGTTATGTAACATTTTTATCTTGGATGTTTTCTGCAACGTACTTACTTGCATTTGATGAAATCATGATGCCAGAAGAAGGGGTTTTAGTGGCATTTGCACCACAGGGTGTACCTACACCGCCGCCGGCTGTAGATGATGAAAGTAGGATGGAGAGATTTCATAAATTTAGACTTGTGAAACTGTCGGAGATGGCAGAAGAGGCAGGAATTGATGACAAGACAGTTCTGAAGATTTCTGATATATTGAAAAAATATGACAAACAGAGATTTGAGTTGTTCAGTGAGGGTAGGAGGCTTAAAGCAGAGCTAAAGAGATTATTGGATGATAAGAATGCAAAGAAGGAGGACATTAATAAAGTTATTGATGCATTCCTTGAAAACCGCAGTAAGATTCAAAGTATCAAAACAGAAGAAATAAAGGAGATAAGAAAACTTCTGACACCAGAACAGCAGGCGAAGATGATCCTATATATGATTGAAAAAACAGAAAAAGGCATGAGATTTTTGCATAAGAAATTCGGGCCAATGGATAAGATGGGCCCCTTGGGACCAGGTCCTCATGGTGGTCATATGGGTGGATGGTTTGATGAAGAGTGAGATATTTTAATTTTACGTATTTATAGAGGCTTTTGCCTCTTTTTTATTTTTTAAATTTTGATTTATGATAATGGCTGCGAAAAGTCTTAAGTGTGAAAGGTTTTAATTTATTTTTTCACTTTATTTTTCAAAATGTTTTTTTGATGTAGAGTAGGTCCGAATAGTAATCGTATGATACCTAGGAGAGTAGTGAAGTATTAGGATAATTTCTGGTTTTTTATATCCTAAATTTTTATTGGGCTTTCTCGTTTTGCTGGGGGTCTTTTGTTTTTATAGTTTATTTGAGTGTTGAATAGGGGGCATGATATGTTTTGAGCCATTTCTTTAAGTATGATTTGGGTTGTGCGTTGATTGCATTTTTGCAATTTTTATATATTATTAAAAGATTATGGTTAAGAGCTTCTTTATGTGGTTGTTGAACCTCTTTTTTAGTAGAAAAGAGGAAAAGATCTTAGAATTTTTTAATGTCCGCCGTATACTGGTGATTCGTACGGATGAGAGATTAGGTGAGATAATTATTACACTACCGCTTATTAATCACTTGAGAAGGGTATATGATAACGCTATAATCACTTTTTTGATGTGTGAGAGATATGCTGAACTCTCAAAGTATATTGAATGTGATGAATTTTTGTTTTTTGAGAAGAGGCGATTAGCGAGTATAGTTGAGCTTATAAGTAATTTGAGAAAGGTTAATTATGATTTAGTGGTTTTAGGAGGAAAGATTTACCCGCCTTCTCTTACTTCTTATATTTTTGCTGCTCTTGCTAGGGGAAGATATAAAATTGCTATAAGGCAGAGGGGTTTTAATCCGTTTATAAATGTCCCCATAGATATCAAGTCTATATCAGAGCCACTTTCAAAGTATGAGCTTGCCAGAACCATTACAAAAAAAGAATTGCCTTTTGACAATTCGCTGAAATTTGATCTTAATTTAGAAAAGACTTATGATGTCATGGTGTTTATTGATGCTCGCAAAGTTGATCATTTAATACCCATAGATACTATAGTAGATATTATGGAGAAAATTTTCTCTCTAGGTTATAGGGTGATTGTTGTCTCAGGAAAAGGTTCACAGGCGAGGGCTGATATATTGAGTAAGACATTGAGGAGGAGATTCCCTTCTATTATTGTTGAATTCTCGTTGGCGCCATCCCTTGATGTTTTGATGAAGATTATAAGGAAGAGCAAATCTGTTATTGTGGCAAATACAGGGGTAATGCATCTGTCTGTAGCACTAGGTGTCCCAACCTGTGGATTATTTATAAATGCCTCACCCGTGGTGTGGGGTTATCAATTTTCTCCTCACTTAATGGTAGATTGTAGAGGGAAGGAGATAAATATAAATGAGATTGTAAATTTTATAAAATTTAGTATAAGAAGCGATAAGGAGGGTTTAGAAGATGTTTTATCTTAGGGTAAGGGATGACTTTTCTGCTGCCCATTATTTGAGAGGGTATAAGGGTAAGTGTGAGTCGTTACATGGACATAATTGGAAAGTAGAATTGGAGGCTGTTTTTGATAGACTTGATGAAGTTGGACTTGCGATTGACTATAAAGACCTCAAGAGGATATTAAGGGACGTGATTGCAAAATTTGACCATACTGAACTTAATAGACTTGATTATTTTTTGGTGAAAAATCCAACTACTGAGAATATTGCACAAATAATCTATACTGAGGCCAAAAATAGATTAGCAGATTATGGAGCTAAACGTGTGGCAGTAACAATTTGGGAATCAGAGGATTCTTGTTGTAAATACGAGGAGGATGCATGAGAATATGTGAGATCTATCAAAGTATTCAGGGAGAGACTTATCTTGTAGGTTTTCCTACCACAATAATAAGAGTAGCTGGATGTAATCTCAATTGTTCTTATTGTGATACGAAGTATGCCCTTGAATATGGTAAGGAGATGTATATTGAAGATATAATCAGAGAGGTAAAGAGGCTCGATTGGAGACATGTCATGCTTACAGGTGGTGAACCTCTTATGCAGAAAGAGGCCTTAGAATTGAGTAATAAGATTGTTGAATTGGGCTTTGAGCTTTCAATAGAGACCAATGGAAGCCTTGATATATCGTCTTTTTGCTCCAATGCTATTATAGTAATGGACATTAAGACCCCCGACAGTGGATTTTCGGACTTTAATAGATATGAGAATATTAGTTTTTTAAAGCCAAAAGATTGCGTCAAGTTTGTGGTTGCATCTCAAAAAGACTTTGTATGGGCAGTGAATACAATAAGAGAATATGATATCAGGGCGAAAACTAAAAATATATATTTTTCACCAGCGATCGGATATATTAAACCGAACGAGTTAGCTATATGGATTCTTGAAGCACACGTTGATGTGAGATATAATCCAAACCTTCATAGATGGATATGGGTAAATGAAAAAGGTAGATAAGGCTATTATCCTTCTGTCAGGCGGCATGGATTCCGCGACTGTTTTGGCAATGGCCTCCAGGAAATATAACCTGATAGCACTTCATTTTAATTATCATCAGCGTACAGAAAAGAAGGAGCTTTGGTGTTTTCATCAATTGTGCCAATACTATAATGTTGAGAAGAAAATCATAATTGATTTGGATTTCTTTAGGAAGATTGGAGGTTCTACTCTTTTGAGGGGTATTGGGAAAGTACCTAAACCCAGATTTAGAAGAGATAAGATACCGTCTACTTATGTCCCTTTTAGAAATGGAATAATGCTCTCGATTGCTACTGCGGTAGCTGATAGATTTAGTGCGAGATATATATTTTTAGGTGCAGTTGAGGCGGATTTTTCAGGATACCCAGATTGTAGATATAATTTCATTAAGAATTTTGAAAAGGCAGCGAAAGTGGGAACCAAGAATCAGAATATCAGTATAGTCGCCCCACTTTTGAATTTAACAAAGTCTCAAATAGTGAGTAAAGGTATTAAATTGGGAGTACCCTATCAGTACACGTGGTCGTGTTATAATTCTAATGATAAACCTTGTCTCAAATGTGAATCCTGTCTGCTGAGGTTGAAAGGGTTTGATAAGGCTGGTTATAGGGATCCCCTTCTTGTATAATTGTATAAAGTTTGAGTTGTTATTCCTAAAGTCAAGTCACACCTTTTTCGTTATTAGGTAGTCTAATAAGCTCTTTATTTCCTCAGATAGACTCTTAAGGGCCTTCTCCATTGTGAGAAATATCCTACTTTTACATCGTATGAATAGAGTAACCACATGTATAAAATTCAAAAAAATTTAAATTTGAAAAAATGCAAAGCATTTTATATAATATTATTGAAGCATCCAAAAATGAGGAGGGCTTGCGATGTCAAAAACCTCTTTTATTTTTATCCTATTGATAATTGGGCTTTCGTTTGTGGGTCTAGGGTTATTTGTTCATTGTAGTGGAGATGTCTCATCAGTTGTTGAAGATGGAGGTGTAGCTCAGAAACCTTGTAAAAATACGGCCCAGTGCGACAGAGATGAGGTGTGTGTGAATAATATTTGCGTTAAGAAGGACGGTGGGTCTATAACTACATGTCGTAACACTAATGATTGTGCACCTGATGAAGAGTGTATTAACTC
>JAOAFA010000106.1 GCA_026416535.1 Deltaproteobacteria bacterium | reverse complement strand
TCAAACCTGCATAGTGCTTACCAAAGATAATATCCAGGCTCAAATCGCAGAGAAAATAGTAAAAGTATTTGAAAGCTGAATATTTAATATCTAAATAAAACTGAGCAAATAATTTACAAGGTGTCACCAAAATTAATATAGCCATCAATCTACTCATAAAACTTCTCTTTAGTAAAATTACCAATTACAACACTTTATCTTCAGTTTCAACATTTTAATCTTTGACATTTTTAATGATTAAGACATTTTCGATAAATCAAAATGCTAATACACCTCAACCTATAAGAAGTTGACATATCAATCTCGAAAAATGCGCAATTAGAGTTTAGAGATTATCAGAAAGATTTTTCTTTCAGTAACAATATAAACATTGTTCGTTGACTTAACATTTAAGATGGGCTACAAGGTATCACTATATGAAGTTTATATTTAAAAAAAGTATTTACAAAAATCTATTTTTTAGCATGCTTGGATTTGGAATGTTCATTGGTATTATATTTCCGCCTTTCGCAAAAATTATGCTTGGAACCGAAAAGGCATTAAGCTTTAGCTTTTTTATTTTATGTATATGTGCGGGTCTAATTGTTGGAGGATTCAACTATTTTTTATTCAATATTGTTGTATCAAAACAGCTCAGTAGACTCACAAATGGTATGCAGGAAATAATAAATAGAAGTAAAGATACATCTACTATTTTTTCAGAATGCGATTCTTTTTCTCTAACTATAGATAGTGATGACAATATTGGTAGACTTGCAAACTATTTCAATGAAATGAGTTCAGCTGTTTGTAATAGGATTCATATTGAATCACACTTAAAAAATATTTCATCAAAAATTGCGAAGACTATTGAAATCACAGAAATGGCTAAAATTATCTTAGAGGATATTATACATTTATCAAAATCGAATATTGGTGCTCTATATGGATTACAAGGTGAAAAAATGCATCTACTTGCCATAATAGGAATAGACAAATCAGAAGAGATACCATCTACTATTGATAAATCTTACGGAGCTGTATATTTAGCATTAAATACTAATCAAATAATTGATATTACAATAGATGAGAGTGGCTTTTCTTGGGTCAAATTTTCAACTCCATTTGGAACATTAAAACCAGGGAGGATTAAAATTATTCCATTTTCTATTGAATCAAGGGTGATTGCAGTTGCTTTTCTTACAAGTCCAAATGTTCAGATATCCGAAATAAACAAACAACTTATTGAGTCAATAAGATTGAATACCTCCCACTATTTAAATAATGCTATCCTACACAATAGGATCAAGATGTTAGCAGCTATAGACGAACTTACGCAACTTTTAAATAGAAGATTTGGCATAAAGAGATTGAACGAAGAGTTTTCACGTTCAATAAGACATGGAATACCACTAAGTGTCATTATGCTAGATATTGATTACTTCAAACAGATAAATGACAATTTTGGACATGAGACTGGCGACGAAGTCTTGACTTGTGTTGCAAAAAATCTTGAAAAGGGACTTAGAGCGTCAGATGTTGTATGTAGGTATGGGGGTGAAGAATTTTTGATAATTGTGCCAGGGGCTGGCATCTCTGAGGCTGGTAAAATAGCAGACAGAATTAGACTAAATATTGAAAAATTACACATAAAAATAGGAGATAGAGAATTCAAAATAACGGTAAGTTGTGGTGTTGCCACATGGCCGGGCAGCAAATCAAGTAATGGTTTAGAACTAATTTCTGATGCAGATAGAGCCCTTTACTTTGCAAAAAATCATGGAAGAAATCAGGTGGTGTTGTTCAATGGTGCCACATTTCAAAAATTTGGTTAACACCCCCACTATACGAAAATAAGTCCAGATTTTTGCTCTTGAAAAAACCACCCCAATATATTATATTTTTAGGTAGATTATGGGTCCAGAACTTAAACAGACGCAAAAGCTTTCAATGGAGCTGAGGCTTACCCTTCAAATGCAACAGACATTGAAGCTTTTGCAGATTAGCAAAGTAGAACTAATTCAGCTAATTCAACAGGAGTTAGAACAAAACCCTATACTTGAAGAAAAAGAGGTAATAGCAAGTAGCCTTTTAGATGACGAGAGAACATATAGAAATGATGAACCTACTGAGGGTGATACACTCATCAGCAATTATGAAAGAGATTATTCCTCAGCTCCCTACGAAGACGAGACAATGGAACAAATGAGAAGTGAGCAGGAATATGAAGACTACTTAAACGCACGAATAGAAGGTCCTTCTTTTGTAGGCACACCTGAAAGAATAAAAGAAGATAGAGATAAGAGATTATCTTCTCTAAATATTGAAAAGAATCTCTCTGAACATCTCTTAGAACAGCTTGCTGTATTAGAGTTGTCTGAAAAGGACAAAGAGATAGCATACCACATAATAATGAACTTAGACGAAAATGGATATCTCAAAGGGGAAACGGAAGAGGAGAATCTAGTTAATCTCATAGCCATTAAGGCGAGGGCATCTGATGATGATGTATTAAGGGTTTTAAAGATTGTTCAGGGCTTTGACCCTCCAGGTGTCGCAGCTAGGAATTTAAAAGAATGCCTAATACTTCAGGCAAAACATTTAAACATAGACAACGAGTTACTGATAAAGGCAATTGAAGAGCACCTACCAAATTTTGAAAAAAAAAGATATAAAATCATTGCTAAGGCGCTAAATATAAGTGAAGATATGGTTCGTGATCTAGAAAGAACCATAAGTAATCTTAATCCAAAGCCTGGCTCATCCATAAGTGGAGTAACGGCCGAGTACATCAAGCCTGATATTGAGATATATAAAGAAAATGGTGAATTCAAGATAAGGATTGTAAAAGATGATATCCCCAAAATCGATATAAATCAAAAATATCTTAGTATAATGCGCAAAAGAGGGAGGGACCCAAACAGCAGGTTTGTTAGAGACAAGTACAGACTCGCGAAGATCTTTCTTTCGGCATTAAACGATCGGGAAAACAAGCTCAAACAAGTAGCAGAAATTATCTTAAAAAGACAAAGAGATTTCTTTGAAAAAGGCGAAGGTCACCTAAAGCCATTGCAAGAGAAGGATATAGCAAATGAGTTGAACTTAAATGTATCTACTGTTAGTAGAATATTTAGCTCCAAGTACATTTTAACTCCATTTGGAGTATATCCATTGAAATATTTTATCAAAAGACCTGTTATATCTAATGAGAGCGAGAATATGACCAATGACGTAATAATGAACATTGTAAGAAAAATGATTGAAGAAGAGGATCCAAAGTATCCGCTAAAAGACGATGAGATTGCAAGGAGACTTCATAAAAGTCATAATATTACCTTAAAAAGGAGGACTATTGCAAAATACAGAGAAAAGATGGGGATACCACCATATAATATAAGAAAAAATATGAAAGGCTTGCTAAAGTAAGGAGGCAATTATGCAAGTCAATGTCATATTTAGACATATGGAACATAGTGATGCTCTCAAACGCTATGCAGAAGATAAGATTGCAAAACTAAAGAAATTACTAAAACCCCCCATAGATGCAAGGGTTACTTTTTCTGTAGAAAAATACTCCCACATTGCAGATGTTGCAATAAATGCTGGGGGAGTTACTATCAACGCATCTGAAAAATCGGAGGATATGTATTCATCTTTTGATTTGGCATATAGTAAAATTGAGAGGCAGATAAGGAAGTATAAAGAAAGACACCAAAACCGTTGATGCAGATCCATTGCCTAACAGATATTACTGTAGAGTCTCCAGACGAACTAATTGAAAAACTATCGGATGTTGCATCACGTATAACCGGGCACCCCAAGGACGAAATACTCACAAGCTTGCGAGAAAGGGAAAGGCTTTCATCTACAGCTATTGGGAAAGGAGTTATGTTGCCCCATATAAGAGTTGATGAAATTGAGGCTGACTATATCTTTTTTTTGAAACTAGATAATCCATTAAAATATGTATCCCCTGATGGAGTTGATATCTCTTTTGTGTTTTTCATTATGAGTCCTCTTGAAAAAAAGACCGAATATCTACGGCTTGTGTCATCTATTGTAAAAATGATTAAAAATGAGTCTATATATTCACAAATACGAGACGTGCATAATTCTGAAGAACTTAAAAAAGTAATCCAAGATAATCTTTTAGTAAAAGGAATAACAAATTGAGCAAAGATATTGGTGAAATATCGCTTTCCGATATACTATCATTCAAGGGAGAGTACCTAGGATTAACACTTCCTATAGGATATAAATTTGACCTAGGGGTAAGGATTAAGGATCCAAAAGTTATCATTTACGAAAACCTACCAGAAAAAGAAGAGGAGATAATTTCTTCAAATGAGGCTATAATAATTATCTCAAGGAAGATTCTAGATAAAGACATAACAACACTACTGAGAAACATAACATTAAAATCAAACCCTACGGCAATAATCTTGGAATTGGAAAGGCCGGAATCTACGGTCCATATTAACTCAGAGGAGATGAAAGGTATACCTATCCTTTTTACCAATCTTGAAGCAGCAACCTTTCACAAAAGATTTATTGAATCAATAGAGATTCTATCAAGACCAAAAATCAATATGCACGGTGTACTCATGGATATATATGGGCTTGGAGTAATAATTCGAGGGAAGAGTGGGATAGGTAAAAGCGAATGTGCACTTGAGCTTATAACTCGTGGTCATCGTCTTGTGTGTGATGATATGATAATTGTAACGAAGAGAAGCGACAATTCATTGATAGGCTATGGATCAGATATAATTAAATATCATATGGAAATAAGGGGCTTAGGCATTATTAATGTTAAGGACCTTTTTGGAATATCTACAATAAGAGATAGTAAAAAGATAGAACTTATAGTAGAGCTCATTGAATGGGAAGATAACAAACAATATGATAGACTTGGCATTGAAGATAAAAATATCAATATATTAGGAGTTAATATCCCCTATATTCTCTTACCTGTTAGAGCCAATCGAAATATTGCAACTATTGTAGAAGTTGCAGCAAGAAACCAACTCTTAAAAGTCAAGGGTTTTCATTCAGCAAGGGCTTTTCAGAAGAATATCTTAGAGGTTATCTCGAGGATGGGTAACATCGAAAAGATAAAGGAGAAGAAAGAGTGAACTTGGAAAGCCTAATATTTGTATCAGGGATATCTGGCTCTGGTAAATCGACGGCGCTAAAGACATTAGAAGATAATGGGTACTTTTGTATGGATAACTTCCCCACAGTACTTATACCCAAATTTTTAGAGATGATATCGCTTGGCGGAGTCGAGTTCACTAAGATAGCATTTGTCATTGATGTCCGCGAAGGTTCCCTCTTAAAAAATTTCCCTGATACTTTAGAGGCTCTCACAAAAGAGGGTTTTAAAAGCGAGGTTATCTTCCTCGAATGTGAAGACAGGGCCATTATAAATAGATATAAAGATACAAAAAGGACTCATCCATTATCTAGAACCGATATAATACAGGGAATCAAAGAGGAGAGGATACTTTTGAAAAACATAAAAGACATAGCAACAAAGATAATCGATACCACAAACATGAATGTCCATACATTAAGATCTGAAATAATTAACTTTATTAACTCCATAAATTCTTCACCCAAAATAACATGCAATATAATATCTTTTGGATTTAAGTATGGTATTCCATTACAGGCTGACTTTGTATTTGATGTTAGATTTTTGCCCAATCCATATTTTGTGCCGGAGCTCAAAAATTTAAACGGTCTGGATGAGAATGTTAGAAACTTTGTTATGAAGAGTGAGGTAACTACTTCCTTACTGAACAAGATCCATGATATTTTCAATACATTACTACCCCTTTATTTAAACGAAAAACGGCCTACTATTAATATTTCAATTGGGTGCACAGGGGGCAGGCATCGTTCTGTAACAATTGCTGAAGAACTTGCAAAAAAGATGATATCCAACAACAGACTTTATGTGAACATATATCATAGGGACATTAACAGGTAAATTGAGGAGATTATATGATAGGCATTCTTATTGCATCACACGGAAGGTTGGGTGAGGAGATGATTAGGACAGCAGAGTTTATCTACGGAGAGATACCAAAAATGAAAGCGGCAAATCTAAATACCAGTGAATCTCCAGCTGCACACAGAGAAAAAATAAGAATGCTATTGGAGGAATTAGATGACGGTGATGGTGTATTGATCCTTACAGATATATTTGGTGGAACTCCTTTTAACATTGCAATAACATTTTTCAACTATAAGAAAGTTGAAGTCGTAGCCGGATTTACCCTTGCGATGATACTAAAACTGGTTACTGCCCGTAATGAAATCAAAAATATCAACGAATTAGCAAGATTTATTGTTGAGTATGGCAAAAAAAAGATTTTTTATGCCGAAAATCCAATGGCAAAAAATTAACACTAAAAACAAAAAGGAGTGTAAGAGATGTTGGAATGTGATGATTCCCCAAAACCTGACGGTAGCAGCAAAAAGCTAATAAAGACACTCACACTAAAAAACCAGCTAGGTCTCCATGCAAGAGCTGCTGCCGCCCTCGTTAATACCGCTAACAAGTTCGTCTCTGATATCCAAATTCACTATAACAATGAGACGGCAAATTGTAAATCAATTATGGGAATATTGATGCTATCAGCGCCATTAGGTGCTGAAATACAATTTGTCATTGAAGGAGAGGATGCTCATCAAGCTCTACACGAAATAGAGAGATTAATAGAAAACAAATTTGGTGAACCAGAATGACTACGCACAGTAAGACATTTAGAGGTATTAAGATATCAGCCGGTATTGCGATTGGTAAAGCTGTTGTCTTCTCACACACATCGAGGGATATAACTAGACGAATTATATCGCCAGATGAAATTTATATAGAAAAAGATAGATTCATTTCGGCAATCAAGCTTATTATTGATCAGACGGATTACTTAATAGGTCAGATGAATCCCAAAGAGTTAAAAAAGATAGGTCCTCACCTACACGTACAGAAGATGATATTGTCTGATCTGAGGTTTATCGAAGATGTCAAGAGAATAATATCAACTGACCTTGTAAATTGTGAAACAGCTGTTAGTAAGGCGTTTGAAAAATATTCGAAACTTCTTCACTCAAAAGAAAAGGCACTTTTAAATGCCAAGAGTACAGACCTGAAATCAATAGAGTTTCTTCTCTTGCGAGTCCTTTCTGGAAAAATAAAAGATATCTCTCTTCTAAATGAAGAACACATACTTATTACAAATGACCTTACACCCGCTGAATTATATTATTATTCTAAACAGAAAGTGGTGGGCATTGCCACGGAAACAGGAGGAAGAAATAGTCATACATCAATAGTAGCAAGGTCATTGAATATTCCAGCCGTATCAGGGATCCAGAATATTACACAGATTATCAACACTATGGATAATGTTATTATCGACGGACATAATGGTATCCTAATTCACAATCCTAGCAACAAACAGATACAGGACTATTCAAGCAAAAAGGTAAGCTTTTGTCTACTTTCCGACAAAAAAGTGGACAAGACAGAACACATGTTTGTCTCTAAAGATGGGCAAAGAATTAATATATACGCCAATATCGACTTCCCAGAAGAGGTAGAAACGGCTTTATCCTTAGGGGCAGACGGAATAGGTCTCTTAAGAACCGAATTCTACTTCATCGAAAGACCTAGGGCACCATCAGAAGAAGAGCAATTTAAGTCATATGATACTATTGCAGCTAAGTTTTATCCCAAAGAAGTTACAATTAGAACACTTGACGTTGGGGGAGAAAAGATTCCAGGATTCATATCACAACACAAGGAAGAGAATCCAGCTCTCGGCATAAGAGCCATAAGATTTTGTCTAAGAAACAAGAATCTATTTCTTACTCAGATAAAGGCAATTCTAAGGGCATCTCACAGAGGTAATGTGAAGATCCTTATACCCATGATATCTAAGATAGATGAGTTGACTGAGACCATAAATATCATTCAGGAGGCAAAAGATATATTAACAAAAGAAAATAAGAAGTTTGACCCTAATATAAAGTTAGGAATAATGCTCGAAATTCCATCAGTAATCTTTACACTTGAAGATATGGCCGAGTATGTAGACTTCTTTAGCTTAGGTACAAACGACCTTGTACAGTTTATCATGGCCGTAGATAGAGGAAATATTGAGTTATTTGATTCAGCTTCATCTACCAATCCTGCTATGATTCGAGTATTGAAAATCATCTTTGAAAAAATTCAAAAAATAAATAAACCAATCTATGTATGTGGAGAGATGGCTGCTGAGGATGAGAATATAACAGTCCTCTTAGGTTTAGGATATAGAAATCTATCAATGTCACCAGTAAATATTCCATTGTTTGAAAATCTTATTAGAAAGATACATATTCATAAAGCAGAATCGCTTGTCAATGAGATAATAAAGATGAAATCAGAAAAGGAAATTAAAATGATCTTGGAAAGGTTTTTGAATGAAGAGAGCTAATGTCTGGGGTATTATATTGATTTCTATAATTCTTCTTCCTTCGTATATTTTACCTTATTGGTTCATAATAAAGGAATCGGCAGCTTCAAGAAGCAAATTTAAGATAAAAAGACTTAGTTTTAGTGCTGATCTAACTTATAGAGATCAAGAAATGGTGATCAAGTGTACAGCTGATTTCACCATCAATAATATTGATAGGTTATTTGATTCAAAGCTAGATTGTGACAACCTCATCTCTGAATTTAAATTTAAGGATTCAAAATTATTTTCTCAACAGATCAAATCAAAAGGAAAATATTTTGCGAAATTTATATCCCACTTAGCAGAAAATGGAGATCTCATCCTGCCCCTCCCAATATCCTCAGAAAATCTCAGAAACAGGATCTGCCATATAGTTAACGAATGTAGTTACGTAAAATATAAAAGGCTTGCAGGCACAATAAATTACCAGTTTCTGTCAAGAGAAAGTGGCAATTACTATATGGTAGATAAAGAAAGCTTTCTACCAACAGCGCTATTCATCAAAGATAAAAACATTAACATTGAAGCAAAGAAATACTATAACTTTTCTACCAATATCAAGTTCCCATCAGTTATAGAACTTCAAATTGAAAAACAGTATGTTATTTTGAATATAGAGGAAGTCGAAGTAGAATAGATTAAAAGGAGATAATCATGCTTTGTAAAAAAGCCGCATTTGTAAGTGCATCAGAGGAAAGATTAGAAAAGCTCATTGTTAAGAGAATATCTGCCTCAGAAGAAGAGAAAAGGGAAATAGATAAACAGATATGGGATCTCTTTGGAGAGAAATTGGCTATAATGCTAACTGACTTGTCGGGTTTTTCTAGGCATACGGCGAAGTTCGGAATTACTCATTTTCTTCAAACGATCTATGAATCAGAGAGAATACTCACACCTCTTATTGAAAGACACAATGGCATACTCATAAAAACAGAAGGGGATAGCATGCTTGTAATATTCAAAAATCCTAACAATGCCCTTGAATGTGCTATTAATATGCAAAAGGAGGTAAAGAAGTATAATCAAGGCAAAAGCGATGAGGAGAAAGTCCTTCTTTGCATAGGTCTAGGGTATGGAGAGGTGCTAAAGATAGGTGATTCAGATATTTTTGGATATGAAGTGAACTTGGCAAGTAAACTGGGTGAGGATATAGCAAAATCCTATGAGATTTTAGCTACCGAAAATTTCGTGAAACACATTAATGTGGATTTTGTAAAGACTGAAATGTTAGATGATAAAATTTTTGGTGAGATAGGCAAAGGATACAAAATCATCTATAACTAATTCCTAAAGCTCCACCTTTTGCTCTTTTTCAACGATCAGACTAATATTGCCACTGAGTTCACCTGAATTTATCATAAGCACACCCCCACCTTTAATAAATATGGAGATATTAGAACCTGCCTTTATCCTAAGTGGTTTCTTTATGTTTAACTTAGATGCAAATCTCAAATTGGGCCTCGCTGTATTAGTTACATAGTCGTACTCAAAGTCCCCGAATGGTTTTTCTGAATTTATCCTCAGACTTGCGCCCCTCTCCAAAATTAACCCCTTATTTATAACTAATAAGTTGTCATTTATATCAACACATGCCCCTATAAAAAGCCTAGAGTCCTCTTCCATTATCAAATTTCTAAGTCTATAATCATCTCTCCTGTCTAGGATAAAAGAAGGCGAAACATCTAATATCGAACCATTATAAAACTTACAGCTATTATCAACAATAGACTTGTAATAGTGGTTTAAACCTCTAACAGTAGTTTCTATGGAATCTACTCCAGTTACATTCTTGGTAGGCAGAAAGAACTCTTCCCTCTTAAGACCGATTAGTGAAACTCGTGATTTATTAATAACCGTGACAATGTCTTGATTTAGCCACTCAAGCGAGCTGGTATATATTTCTCTATCTTTTATCCTAATTTTCTTGTTTTTATAGACAATAGGAGAAAATTTCTTATCTATGATTGCAAGATTTGTAATATTATTGTTGATATGTCCACACGAAAAGAGTAATTCACCTTCTTCATTCCTCACATTTCTCATTTTGCTATCTAGCATATTGTACTCTATTACTCTATAAGTGGACACATCCTCAACGACCACACCTATCTTTTCGTCTGGTTCAGTTTTTTCAACCACGGAGATAGTAAAATCAGATCCCTTTGAAAAGTGATATCCTATTCTGCAAGGGTCAAAGAATCTTGCCAGTGGATTATCTACATTAAACATCGCTATTGCCTCGACCCCCCTTATAATGAGCTCGTCTCTAAGATGACTCTCTATTAAAGCCCTATATACTCCGCCATGACCATCACCCGTAGTCACAATCTTTTCTCCATCAAAGATCATATCTCCATCAGGGTCTAGTCTAGGATTCTCCTGCTGTAGAAGAAAAAATACAGCCCTTCTCATAAGACCAAAGTAGTTGTTCTCTTCAAAGTACTTTCTTACATAGTTTTCAGTTAGACTGCTCACCATTATAATCAGGTTAACTATTGAGTTGTACTCATATTGAAGCCTTAATACCTGTTCTGCAAACAATCTAATAAATGTATAATATCCCAAGGGCGAGATAGGCAATATACCTTTAGGAATTGATGAGTCATTGCCGATATCCATACCAAATTTTTTTATATATAACTCTCTGAGCTCTGGATACTGTTCTTTTAGTCTAGTAGCAGCACCACCACTAAATACTAGGAAGGCAATCTTGCTATTCTTAATTGCCTCTGCTCCTATTAGCTGAAATTGCTTACACTCGTCGTAGGGGCAGGATCTACTAAAAGGCACTGCCTTCAGATTTGAAAGGTCTATGCTCTTCATCTCACTTCTCAACAAGTGCCTCAGCAAAATTACGTTATCAAGATTTATCATTGAAAGAGATCTCAGAAATTTCTTTACCTCACCCTCGTCATCTACATTCACGTACTTAGATAGTACTCCGTCAAGTGATTTACTCCTTAATATATCAAAAAGATGTGAATCTCTACTCATAGGCATTTCATAGTCTGATTGAAATTAATCCGTCGACTGGCTGACCTATTATATAGACATCGCAGTCTCTTTTGAAAGCAGACATGTATCTACTCCTGATATAATTGGAGAAATTTTCCTCAAAACCATTCCTAATCAAAGTCACAGCACATCCCCCAAATCCAGCACCTGTCATCCTTGCAGCAATGGCCCCTTCAAACTTATACGTCTCTTCTACAATAAAATCGAGTTCGTCACACGAGACCTCATATTCATCCCTAAGGCCAATGTGACCTTCATAAAAGATCTTACCAATATCTTTAATATTATTTGAGTTCATCATCTCAAATACCGCCTCAACTCTTTGAATCTCGTCAAGGACATACTTACCTCTTTTAAAGATTATCTCATCTACCTCATTTTTTATCGTATTTAGCATGTTCGAGTTTACATCTCTCAGCGATTTTATATATGGGTAATATCTTCTTAAAATTGATAGAAGGAGACTACATTCTCTCTGTCTATTTTCATACTCCGACTTTGCAAGCTGTCTTTTAAGCATGGTATTTACAATTACGATTGAAATATTATTTGGCATAGAACAATAATTAACCGATAAGTCTCTGCAATCTATCTTAACTAACTTCTTCTCTTTTCCAAAGGCAATAGCCATTTGGTCCATTATGCCACAAGGCACACCAACATAATTATTTTCAGCCATGCGAGCAATCTTAGCAATCTCCATCTTTCCTAAATTCAATTTATAAATCTGGGATAGCAATTCTATGAGACCACAGCAAAACGAGGCGGAGCTCGAAAGACCAGAGCCGATAGGAAGATCACCATCAACAACAAAATTAATACCTTTTATGAAATGACCCGCGTCAATTACCGAACGACATACCCCGTAGAGATATGAACTACTTGAGCCTTTTTCATATATATTCAAACCTTTTATGTCCGCTCTGAATTCGCTCCTGTTGGATATATTAATCCCTATTGCTTCATAATCCTCAGAAGGACCTCCAACAAAATTATTTTTTAATGATATAGCACACGGTAACACTATTCCATCGTGATAATCCACATGTTCTCCTATTAAGTTTACCCTGCCAGATGATGAAACAAAGAACTGTGGTTCTTTGCTAAATATCTCTTTATATTTTCTTATAAGTGTTGAATGCATAAACCTCCCTTTAAACTTACAAAAAACCTAGTATCCTAAAATTTTGATGATCTATACATCTCTTTACTAATCTCTGCATACTTTCTAAGTACCTCTTTTCTTTTTAGCTTGAAAGTGGGTGTTAGGTCCCCCATCACATAGATAGATTTACCCCGAAGAAGTCTAAACTTTCTTACTCTCTCTACATGGGCGAAGTGTTGATTTACTTCTTCGACTATATTTTCGAAAAGCCCGATGACCTTACTCTCCTTTGCCCATAAACGGGGTGTTTCAAACTCTGGAACTAAAAGCATTGTCAAGTACGGTCTTTTATCCACTATAATAATTGCCTGCGAAACAAACCTATTATATAAGCATTGCAATATTAGCTTGGCTAATATTTTTCTCCCAGAAGTAATAATTATGTTTTTCTTACACTTCGTAATTTTGAGAAAACCATTTACAATTTCACCTATATCCTCTATCTTAAAGAACCCATCCTCATTAAATGCCTCCTTGGTAGTGGATTCATTTTTATAATATCCCTTCACAACTTGGGGACCTCGAATCAAGATCTCTTCATCTTCTGCCATCCTGAGCTCTGTACCAACAACAGGTTTGCCAACTGTTCCAAACATAAAATCCCTCAATGTATTTACATACGTCATAGGAGTATCTCTGTAATGCTATACCCTCCATGGACTGCTATATCTGTTGCATGGAAGAATCTGTTAATCTCTACTGCAAACAGAGTGCAGCCAGGAACAAAGACCCCTATGTTTTCATACCCAATAGCAGCTTTGATCTTGTCAAGAATAAGTCTCTTTGCCAAAAGATATTGAAGCAATAAAGAGATGTGGATAGGTTTATTTACCACATTATAATCAACAGTTTTATTGCCAACAGATATCAGCAAATAAAAAATCCCCCTTTAAGATGTGTTGTACCCTCCACTTTCTCAAGAGTCCCATACGCCTTGTTGTCCTTTTCTACTATCTTGGAAAAGGATATTTCTCGTACAGATTTTTCATTAAAAAAGGGCATAAAACGTTCTCCTACATTTCTCAACTTATTGGATCTGATAGAACAATCTCGCCCATCTTACCATACTCATCTTTGAACATACTATAGAAATCATCGAGCACTTGTTCGAAGTCTTCATATCTCTCTTCAATCCTATCCCTCGTCATCTTATCAAATATCTTGTCTATCGCACTTGGTAGACCTTTTACAACCTCAGAGGGGAGTTGCGACCTTCTTCCTGGGATGAAGCCGGTAAGCATCTCGTAGAAGATGATTCCAAGAGAGTATATGTCACTCTGTTTTATTACCTCTTCATTCCCAGCCAATATCTCAGGAGGCTGATATGCTATAGATTGGGCACCTATAAAGACATGCGGGATCTGTGTACCTGGTCTTGCTCTAATTATTCTATTCATTCCAAAATCAGATATCTTAACATTGTTTTGAGCTGTAAATAATATATTCTCAGGCTTCAAGTTTTGATGAACAATTCCCTGGCGATGCGCATAGTGTAGAGCGTAACATATCTGCAAAAATATTTTTATTGCCATCCTTATCTCTTCTTCACTCTTTACTCCTATGTATTGTCTAAGATTACCTCGAGGAGCATATTCAATAATAAAATATGGGACTGATGCCTCAAGATTCACATCTACGATGTTTATAATGCAAGGATGCGAAAGTGAGGCAGCCAAAGAGAGCTCATCCTTTAATCTTATCACAACCTCGCTACGTTGAATAAAACTATAATATGAAAATAGATCCTTTATCTCTTTTATTGCAACCAGGTGGGAGGTAATCGTGTGTTTGCCTTTATAGACACTACCTATTACACCTGAACCAATCTGTTCAAGCCTTAGATACTTAGGGTCTTGCCTTATTGGTGTAGGGGTTGGAACCTCTTTAATCTCTTCAATATCCTCCTGAGCATCAATTATTACATTGCCAAAGAAGTGTTCTATCTCTTCGATGATCCTTGTGCCTGCTGCATCAGCCGCAGCTGCTATTCCTTTATCAGACAATATTAATCTACCTTCCTTTAGTAAAACATAATTGTACTTATTGAGGAATTTGAAGTATTCCGGAAACTCAAGTGCAAGATTACCAGAGTACAAGGCCTTCATGTCTGCAAGTGTTCTACTTCTGCCATCCCTCTGATCCCTCATTATCTGCTTTAAAATTTGCGTAATATCCTGGAGCAAAACTTCCTTGGAAACAGCGGCGCTATTTTCTACTGACATTTAATTACTCCTCCCAGAGTTTATAGTTGATTAATACCAGAGTATAAGCATTTTTTCAATAGTATGTATAAAGCTATGTTTTCTTTATGCAACATTTCTCCATTTTTAATTAAATACTACAATGGACTCCCCAACCCCAATGATCTACAAGGCTTTCAAATACTACACACAAAAAACACTCAGCATTACCTCAATAAACTCTTCTTAAATTATCCAAATTACCTCTCAACATAAGTATCAATTCCTTAGCCCCATCCATTATGTTCTCAACCACATCTGATATACAAAAACCTAATGGAAAGTCTAACCTTTAAACTACCCATGACTTATTTACTCCATTCCTTGCCTATTTATCCTTCAGCCTTGCTGACAAAAAGATTTACTCCTCTTAGATGTAGAAGGCATATTATAAATTGTGTCTACAACAAAGACATGTTAGGTTTTAAAGAAAGAGTTAAAAGTAGGTCCAGAATCAGAAAAGATGCTTGACTGAAGTATCAAGCTTCATGACAGCCTCGTTATTAAACAGGCTTATGAAAAAGGAGACGAGGACTTATTCGGAGGACAGTATAGATAGCTAATGAGTATTACAACAGGCAGTTAGCCCGATTTTTAATTCCAAGGGATATAAAGGGGACTTGGACTAGCTATTCTGTTTGACCAAGTTTAAGAAGACAGATAAGGATTCTCAGAACTTTTGTATTAAACCTTGCTTTTGAGAGTTGTTCTCCCAATAAGATAATATCATTCCTCAGCTCAAAGCATATTCTCTATTCATAGATGAAATAAAAGGATTAAACAGGAGACTAAACGGGAATTCTCTCTGTCCACTCATATTATAGGTGTATATCATAAAGGTATCAATGGCAAAAAAGCGGTTATTTTATGTAAACATATGGATGAGTTGTAAAAGATTCTGAATGATCTAACAAAGAGGGGATTAATAGAGCAATGTTCATGGTCGTCAGATTATTCTAGCAGAATTAGTTCTCAGGGGTTAAGAGTAGGATGAAAGTAATAGAGATATTTCATGGTGAGGATGCAATGTGGGAGGTTGTTTATCTAGGGAGTGGAGAGATAAGCAGGAGGTATGCGGATGGAGGGTTTATGGATTTTGAGGAGGCAATAGGTAGATTTAAGGGAGATAATGAGAGAGATAGGGAGGATGGAGTTAAAAGGCTCCCACAGAATAAAAATTTCATACACAAGAACTTGACATCACGTGAACTCACAATTTTTATCCATAGTGGTTTGATATGTTTTTTATTATACCCTCTTGTGTCTAACAAAAACCTTCCTTCTTTGTACCCCGTAACTTCTTTGGGGCACCGCGTTATTATTAATTTATGGCCTACCGTAGGCAATCCAATAAACTGTGCTTTTTTGTACTCTTATAACATCAGAAATTCATTAAACAAGCTTCTCTGATGCCTTGTTTACATATATCTCAAAACAATACAAAAATCCCAATTATGGTGATGGTCATTCACAAACCCAGTCGGCAAGGTAGTAATAAAACAATTATATTCCTTTAACAGATAGCTATCTTAAATCAGAATACTTCCAGATTTCTACTGTTAAAGAAACAAAAAGGTCTATTTATGATCTTCAAAAGAAGGTATAGGTGATTGGCAAAGATTGTAACATTTCTATTATATTAGCGAGAGTGGATATGCTTTTTTTACAACTGAATAAATTACATACTTGAATCGTCTTCACAAAAGATGAATAATTTTTTGAGACAATACTGTAGATGACTTTACATCATAGTACATCGCAAAAGAACTTTTTAAGGGATGCATATACTATCCCTTCCCCTTGAAAATCACTTTATGCTTTACTATAATATGTCTGCCATGATTATAATGAGCCTTTAAAAATAGTTTTAATGATTTATATGCTTTTTAGGAAAGGTCTAAAGTTTTTTGAGAAGTTTGTATGGAAAAAATAAGCGGTAGGTAACCACTCCCATGTGTAATACATTAAAAGCCATATTTATTCTCTTTATTCTCTCTCAAAACCTGTATTCTCAACTGTTGAATAAAGAATATAAAAACTTGGTTCCAAAGAATAGACCTAGATATCAGGCGAAGATAAGTCTTGACTTCGAGGACCGTTCTTTCAAGGGAGAGGAGAAGATATCATTTGAATACCCATTTGCCAACAATAAAGGTGTATTTCTTAGACTCTTTGCAAATAGTGGGACATATTATGGTAAAAATCTCTCAATTGTCTCCGTGAAAATGGATGGGACTGATCTAAGGTTTGATTATAGAGATAATACAACAATTGAGATCAAGGGTGATTTTAGGCCTAGGAAGAGATACACAATTGATATAGAGTTTCAGGCGACTCTTCCTGAGATCTCAGACGAAGATGCAGATATATTCCTCCTCTCTTTAAAACAGCTGCTCGGACTTTCTACAAAGAGAATGTCAGAAAATAATTATGGGGTTTTTGGTTGCTCATCCACTGTTTGCAATATGGCATCTCCTATACCAACCTTGGCAAAGATCTCTGGGGATGATTGGAATATATCTGAAATTAATGGATTAGGCGATTACCAAAGAGGTGATTTTGCAGACTATCATGTAAGTATAATCAGTGATCCATCCGTGGTAGTGATTACGAATGGGATAGTAAAAAAATCTGAGAAATTACCAGATGGTAGAATAATATCTCATTTTGAAGCAGAGGTTGTAAATGATTTTGTCATAGAGGCATCAGATGTCTTTAAATCTGTAAGTAAGGAGATCGATAATGTTTTGTATACCTCCTATTATACCTCAGAGATAGAGTATAGTGTTGCAGAGCTCTCAATTGAAATAGCATCTCAGGCAATAAATTACTTTTCAAAGTATTATGCAAAATATCCATATACAACCCTAAAGATCGTCTCAGCACCGATGACGGGAGGAGCTGGAGGCGTCGAATTCCCAGCTCTAATAACTGTGGGCAATTTCTTGTACTCAGGAGTACAATTTGCACAACCAGAAGGGAGATTTACTACAAAGGATTTGCTTTCACAGATGTTCGAATTCGTGATTGTACATGAAGTAGCTCACCAATGGTTCAGTACACTTGTTCCGTCTGATTCTAGAAGGGAGCCGTTCCTTGACGAAGGACTTGCGAGCTTTTCGGCATACCTATACTTTATGAATAAATATGGCGAACAGGAAGGGAAGAAATTCTTGGAGAATCATATCAGACTTAATTATATAGTAATGAGACTTCTAGGATATAAAGACTTACCCATCTCTACACCTATTGATAAATACGATAATATGTTTCAATATGCTGGTATAATTTACGGTAAAGCTCCACTATTTTTTGTGAAACTCAATGAGATTTTAGGGGACCTCAGGATGATGCATCTACTCTCAAGCTGGGTAAGGGAGAGGGCATTCAAAGATTCCGAGATGAGGCATCTGATATCGATGCTAAAGAAAAGTGAACAAAAGAAGGTAGATCAAATTGAGTCTCTATATAAGAGATGGTTTGAAGGCACTTATGGTGACGAAGATATAGGTAAAGGCTCTTTGAATGAACTTCTGAAGCTTTTAAACGAGGGAGAAGATTTTGATATAAATCTCAATAAATTTAAAGATTGGCTTGAAGATACATTTGACATGTTCAGGCAATATAGGTAGTTGGGAGAAAGAAATAGAGTCATTTTAGGACCCATTTTATTAATCCCGTCGGTAGATACTACCTATTTTTTGGACATTTAAACTCTACGTAAAGATACAAAACTCTCTCTGAAAAAGCGACATTCATACATCCACACTAATTTTACTTAGCCAATTTATTAAGTTGCATCAAATGTTCTTAATTCAATCTATATTATTTAATCAATCCACTCTAAAACAAGAGAAAGATCTACTTTGCAGGTTAAAAAATTACACTCAGGTGTAATCGGTTATTTGTGTAGAAGATCGTCATTGTAAGATATCTCAAAGTGGTAAGATTTTAATGTAATTTTATACTTTACAAAGGGATTGAGGTTAATGTAAAACTCTAGATATACTTGTCCCGGAGGATTCTATGCCGGAAAAGAAGAGTCGTAAAAGCAATAGAAAGGTATTCTTATTTGCACTAAGTACTTGCATTTGGTGTAGGAAGACCAAGGCATTATTAGACGAGCTAGGAGTAAAGTATGACTTTGTAGATGTGGATCTGTTAGAAGGGGAAGAAAAGGAGAGGGTAAGGAATAGAATGAGGAAGTTTAATCCACAGATGTCTTTCCCAACTATTGTTATAGATGATGAGGTATGTATAGCAGGTTTTGATGAAAAGAGGATAAGGGAGGAGTTAAGATGAAAAAGATAGGGAAATATGACTATGAGCCATCGAATGAGGAGATAGATAGAGTCTACCAGAAACTTAAGAAAGAGGCAGAGTCGGGCGGATATTTTTTAAATCCAGACGAAGAATTTACAAAACTGCTCGTGAAATCCCTACTTATTAATGAAAAGAGATATGGTTATTGGGCGTGTCCCTGCAGGCTTGCTGAGGGCGAAAAGGAGAAGGATTTAGATATTATTTGTCCATGCATATATCGGGATGTAGACATCAACGAGTATAATACTTGTTATTGTGGTCTATATGTTTCAAAAGATGCATATGACAAGAAAGTACCTATTACACCAATACCAGAACGTAGGCCCCCTGAGGAAGAGAGAAAAAAGCTGAGAGAAACTAAAAAGGAGTTACCCTCCCAACTACCATATCCTGTGTGGAGATGTACAGTCTGTGGTTATCTCGCAGCACGGGACAGTCCCCCTGACGTCTGCCCTATATGTAAAGCTCGGAAAGAGAGATTTGAAAGATTTATTTAAATTATTTACTTGAGGTTTTCCTTACTGAAAACATACTCTACTATGTAGGCTCTTTATGTACCAAAAATTCGAACCAAAAAGCTGAAAATCCACATTAGCTATTACTCCCTTTATCTGGGGATTATCCACCAGTCTTAAATGTATTCTTCTTAGACAAACTGTGAATCTATCAGAAAGCCTCTTGTATCGAGGGGAGTCTAATTTTTACTTTGAGTATGTCAATTTGTTGAATGCGCTCAAATTTATAGGTACAGGATTTGTGTTTAATACTTATTTCAGAGGATAGACATGGTTTAAGAGAGGTAGCAACTGCATAGAATCCCTATTTGTGCAGGTGTAAGACGAGATGTGGATAACTGAGTACCTAATGAGAGTAGGTTTTCGGACTTAGTATATAGTGGAACTTATTTGAGTAGGTCTTTTAGGTGTCTCATTTTATTAGTGTTAAAACAACACAAAAAGTCTATCTCTCATAAGCGATGTTAACTTTTTGATTTGACTTAAAATAAATGTAAAATATTATTTTACCATGCTGAGGAATTGGGTAGCTTATTTTCTTTTTTTTCTTTCCATTAGTATAACGATATATGCAAACGATGAAATCTTAATAGTTGAGAAGATAATTATAAAAGGGAATAGCAAGACAGATACAGCAATCATTAAGCAACATATTCCAATAAGGGAGAAAGAACCTCTTGATGAAGAGAAGGTTGAATTTGCACGCCTAAGATTGTTATCTACCGGCTTTTTCTCAGATGTATTTGCAAGGATTGAAAAAGGTTCTAAAAAGGGGTTTGTCAACTTAGTATTTGAGGTAAAAGAAAGAGGGACACTATTTTTTGATGAGATACATTTAGGTCTTAGCTCTGTCAATTCATATTGGGGAGGTCTCTCAATTACAGACTCCAATTTTTGGGGTAGAGGTTATAGACTTTCTATAGGGACTGTTTATGGAGAACACTTTCTGACATCTCGTCTTAAATTTTTAAATCCTTCAATTTTTGGTTCCAAACACAGAATCGGTTTTGAGATTCTATATAATGATGTATCTGAGAGGACAGTTGACAATAAGACAGATGAAGTAATCGAACTTCTACAATACAGGAGGCTCTCGGGTACTTTCATACATGGACTTAAGCTTGAAGATTTTATTTATGGTTACTTCTACTTTAATTTCGAGGGGATAGATGCCAAGTTTATGAACAAGATGGAAAATGACCCTCTTGATGTAAAGCCTGGACGCTCATATCTCTCAAGCCTGTCTGTTGGGATCTCAAAGGATAAAAGGAATGATGTGTTTATGCCAAATAAGGGATATATGATATCTGTGTACTATGAAATTGCAAATGGGCTCATTTTTTCTGACTACGAATATGCAAAGTTAAATGCGGAAATAGAATATCTCCTCCCTTCGTTTTCTGATCACTCATTTAAGGTTAGGTTATTTGCAGGCTCTATCCAAGGAGATGCGCCGTTTTTTAAGAAATTTTTCGTAGGTGATTATTTTTATTTTGTATATGGTAAGACCACTTTACCGAGGATCTGGGGTGTAAATACGAGTGATGTCATTAAATACAAAACTGTTGCGATGATGGGAGAGCTGTCGTATGCTATACCATCTTTCGTAATAAAGGATGTCATCTACAAAAGTTACTTCTATTTTACTCTGGCGGTGAGCCACACGGCCTCCATAGAAGAGTTTAGGCGCGAAGAAGAGGTTAAGGCCACGGAGGAGATAATTACACCTCTTTCTTTTGATATTGGCTTTAAGGCTGACACTGAATATGGGATTCTCAAGTTTTCTACGGCATATTTCTTGGATGTCTTTATAGATAAGTTTTAATAATGAAAAGACCTATAATCTTAACATTTGTCACATTTATATTAGTAGTGAATATCTGTTTTGGTAATGAGAATTTGAGAATATCAAGAGATGATGAGTCGCTCTGGGTTTCGCTTAAGATAAATGTTAAAAATCCAAAAGAGCTGTATAAAAGACTCTCCTCAGGTCTATCAAATAGGCTTATTTTATCAATCGAGATAAAAGAAAGGAGAGGAGGCACCATTGCCTTCAAAAAGGAGTATGTCTTTGAGGTTATATACGATGTGTGGGATGAGAAATACAGATTATTTACTTTTGATCCAACAAAAAAGCTGAGATTTGAGACATCAAATAAAGAGGAGATATACACTAAATTTGTAGAGATCGAAGATCTGAGGATCTGCGATGTAAAAGCACTTTCAGCCGATACTCTGTATAACATAAAGGTAAAAGTTATTATAAACCCGGTCTCTAAGGAGATTATTGAAAAGATAAAGGAATATCTTGCAGATCCAGAATCAACAAGTAAGGGTTCTCCACCAAGGACGATCTTTGGTTCATTCGTAAATGTATTTATCCCTGAATTAAATACAGAAAATATTTATAAATATGAATTGAAGTCAGTGAATATAAATGAAATACCTACTAAAAAATGAGCTTTCATAAAAAGATATTTTTCATCATTCTCACAGTTCACCTATTGCTCGGGACAGTCTCTATATTCATCGTAAATAATATCATTGGCGAGGCACTATCTATTGGGCTCAATCCAAATATCAAATCAGACATTGAGAATATATATAATGCCTCAAAGGAGGAGGTTGCAGCGCGAAAGAGGCTTTATGACTATATATGCAAAGATGTATTAGGTGAGATTGTATCAGAGGTGGACGTCTATAATAAGGACACTGTGCGGAAAGTAGTGTTAAGAAATATATCTAAATACACGGACCTTCAAGCTTTGTTAATTGATGGAGAGGAGATCGAACTTTTAAAAGGAGGTGGACAAGAGAAGAGAACTTATTACTACTCTCATCATTCATATCAAGATAGAGATTTTAAATGTCGTTTTGTTGTACCTGAAATCGTTCTAGCTAATCAGAAAAGTCTGCTAAATATCATATCTGTCTATGATAGCATGTCTAGCATGAGGAGCAATTTGAATACCTTTTACTTGAGGGTCTACATCTTTCTGTTTGGTATATCGTTTCTAACAGTGATGATTCTTGGATATGTATTTATTGGCGCATTTCTTTCACCAGTAAATGAACTAAAGGCAGGGATTCGCCGAATCAAAAATAACATATTTGACCAACCTATTAGTGTAACTTCAAAAGATGAGATGGGAGAGCTTGCCAGCGAGTTAAATAGGTTATCAAATGAACTGAGGATTGCCAAAGAACGGGAGAGTTATCTCGAGAGAATTAGCTCTTACCAAGAGGTGGCTAGAAGGATTGCTCACGAGATAAAAAACCCACTCACGCCAATCAGATTGGCATTTCAGGAGATAGAGGCGAGATACAATGGAGATGATCAGAAATACAAGGACCTATTGAGACATTCGCGTGAGATTGTAGAAGAAGAGATCTCCTCACTAAACAGAATAATAGATCAGTTCAGGGAATTTGCTAAGATGCCTGTTGCTATTAGAGAACCAATGCGGATGGATGAGTTTGTCAACGATACGATTAGTTCTAACCCACACTTGAGTGAACACATAACAATAATACAAGATTTGAAATGCGGAGATACTCTTGTGGCTATTGATAAACTCTTAATGAAAAAGGTATTTGAAAATCTCATTTTAAACTCAGTAGAGGCCGGTGCAAAGAAAGTTGTGGTGTCTTCAAGGATAAATGAAGATCTATATATCCTAAGGTTTGAAGATGACGGATGCGGGATTGATAAGAAGATTCAGGATGTAATATTTGAGCCTTATTTTACTACCAAAGACCACGGAACTGGGTTGGGATTAAGTCTTACTAAAAAAGCAGTCCTTGAGCATCGAGGGAACATATACCTGGATAAGCAATATAAAGATGGCACTGCCTTTGTGATAGAACTCCCCATCTATTCAGAATAAGTTGTTGTAATGGACGTTATTACTCCTTGGAATATAATGTAGCTTTTTGTTGAATTCAGGAAATGTTGTGATAAATAGAGTTCTAATTTTTGGAGGAGTAGGATGAGAAGAAGAGAATTGATGAAACTATGGTGTGTCCTATTTTTGTTTTTTGGGTGCAGTGAGGATAAGGTAATTACTGGTGATATCAAGAGCGGCTCTGATATACTATCGGACATTGGTAGAATAGATATTGAATCAGGAGATATTGTTCTTAGCGCTGATATATTAGCTGATACGGGGCTGTGTGATATTGAGTGTCCCCAGAACATGCATTGCGAAAATAATCAGTGCGTGTGTGATAAAAACTTCGAAAACTGCAATAACGACAAGAGCGATGGATGCGAGGCAGATCTAAGAAGTCTTAAAACCTGTGGTGACTGTAATACAGACTGTTCGGTGCCTATGCTTGGTGTTGAAGAATTTGTGTGTGTAAATGGAGTCTGTGAGGTCTCAAAGTGTAAAGAAGGGCGGGCAAACTGTAATGGTAAGAGTAATGATGGGTGTGAGGTATATCTCAATGATGACCCCAAACATTGTTCGATGTGTAACTTTGACTGCGGGCAAAATTCTGTATGTACGCAAGGCAAATGTGGCTGTCAGATAGGATATGCAAACTGTAACTTGCTCCTCGATGACGGATGTGAGCAGAACATAGCCAGTGACAATGACAACTGTGGCGCCTGTAAAAACAGATGTGGCCCTAATGCCTACTGTAGTAATCAGAAATGTATATGTGCAGAGGGGTTTGGAGACTGCAACAATTCGAATTCTGATGGATGTGAGACAAGGATATATGAGGATAAATATCACTGTGGAGACTGCAAAAATGACTGTACCAAGCTTCAAAATATCCAGTCAGTCAAATGTGATTCAGGGAGTTGTGTAATAATAGATTGTCTATATGGGTTTGGTAACTGTGATGGATATAACTCAAATGGGTGTGAAGCCAACTTCTCCACAGATCCTAGACACTGTGGAGACTGTGCCACGGACTGTAGAGACAATTCTGTATGTAGTAACAAACAGTGTGCCTGCCAACAGGATTATGCTAACTGTAATAACAATTGGATAGATGGCTGTGAGGTAAACTTCAACTCTGATAAGACTTGTGGTTCGAATTGCCAGAACTACATAAATTGTGGTCCAAACGCAAAATGTACAAGCAAGAAATGTCAGTGTATACCACCTTTTGCCAATTGTAATAACCTATGGGATGATGGGTGTGAAATAGATATTTCGAATGATAGATTAAACTGCGGTGGATGTAAATCTACCTGTATAAAAGGTAATTACTATTCAGGTTCATGCATAAATAGCAAATGTGCCGGGGGTTATGTGTTTTCATTCTCATACGGCTCAACAGGGAATGACAGGGGTGTACTTCTTGCAACTGACCCAAATGGCAACATAATAATGGCTGGAGAGTTTTCTGGGTATATTAACCTCAACGGGAAGGCACTAATTTCAAATGGTCAGAGTGATATTTTTGTTATAAAATTTGCCAGTAATGGAACAATACTCAACGCAAGATCCTTTGGCTCCACAGGGTATGATTCTGTTAAAGGACTCACCGTTAATCAGAATGGAGATATCATAATTACGGGGTATTTTGAGAATGAGATCAACTTTGGTGGTGGTGTATTGAGTAGTTTAGGGGGGAGAGACATATTTCTTACAAAGCTAAACAGTAATCTTGATTTAATCTGGGCAAAGGCGTATGGCTCCATGGGTCTTGACGAGGGAAACACCCTTGCAATTGACAAAGAACTCAATATTATCCTTGCCGGTAAATTCCAAAACAGTATGGTGATGGATGGCTCTACTCTTGTTAGTAAGGGAGAGGATGATATCTTTCTTGCAAAATTTAATAACAATGGCAGGCTTTTATGGACAAAGGCTTTTGGGGCACCAGCTGCAACAAACGGCATAGACATGGTTTCCTCTCTAGTAACGGACAAAGATAATAATATTTATATGACTGGTGCGTTCACTGACATGGAAAATTTTGGAGGTTCAGATCTTATATCAAAGGGCCATTATGATATCTTTCTCGCCTCATTTAATGAGAGTGGAGTCCATAAGAAAAGTATCAGTATTGGCTCTAAAGGGTTAGATTTGAGCACTGCAATAAGGATGAATTCGGAAAACGAGTTGTTGGTATCAGCTATTTTTTCCGATACATTAAAGATAGGCACAAAAGAGTTTACCACAAAAGGAGGGATGGAGATACTGATATTGAAGCTGGACAAGAGTTTTAGCTTCATAGATGGAGTATCATTTGGTTCAAGTCAGGATGATATGCCGGTAATAGCTCTTGATAATAACGACAATATACTAATGATAGGTAGCTCGTATGGCTTGATTAAATTTGGTGAGGAAGAACTAACAAATAGAGGGGATTCTGACATTATACTCGTAAAACTTACAAAGGACCTAAGACACGTATTTAGCTATACCTTTGGCTCTCCAAAATCTGATAATGGTGTAGGGATTACAGCGGATGAGTTTGGGAGTATCTATATCACAGGTGAGATCTCTGGGGCAGTTGACTTTGGTGGCGGTGATCTCCCGTATCCACAGTTAAATCTGAAAGACTTCTTTTTAGCAAAATATCTGCCCTAAAAAGTTTTTTATCCAGATCTCTCAACCCTTATTGAATCTGGTAGTCCCGATGTTGGCTTCATATTCACATATAGAGGTATTGTACGTACCGCAAATGGAAGATTTTATTGGGTAATAATCCTCTGTAAACAACCTTATATATGATACCCAAATAGGTGAGCGAATTTTAGCTACTAAGTAGGTAGTATTAATTATCTCTATGTCAATACAACATCACAAAGGACTCCTAAGAGAATTTTTTGTAATTTATTTCTTCTTGACTCTTAGGACTTGGGATATAATTGTAGTATTATGAAAGGGCAATTCTGGAGAGTAATATTATTGCTTGCTATTGCAGGGGTCATTACCTGGTTCCTCTATTCATTCTTTTCTTTTCCTTCCTATAAGACATTCAAATTTGAGTATCTTAAGCTATCTGACGGTGTAGTGTTAGATAGAAACAACTATCCACTCTCTGTGGTGAGACAGGATTTTGAAACAAGACGAGTTGCATATATAAAGTTATGTGATGTGAATAGCCGTTTTCTTGAGCTCTTAGTTAAATCTGAGGATAAGAGGTTTTATCATCACTCTGGAGTAGATTTTATATCCATCCTATCTGCCATAAAAGATTTTATAGAAACTGGAAGGCAGAGAGGGGCAAGCACTATAAATATGCAATTTGCAAGGAATTATTTCAAGTTGAGAAAGGAAGGTAAGCTCATAAGAAAAATTAAAGAGATCCTCTATGCACTAATCATAGATTTAAAATGGGAGAAGGAGGAGATATTGGAGGCATATATAAATACTGTCCCAATAAGAAGTGAGATCTCCGGTATATATACTGCTTCATATGGTCTATTTAACAAATCGCCAGAGTATTTAAATGAGGTGGAGTCGCTGATCTTGCTATCGCTTATTCGTGGACCTTCTCTAAGCGGAGAAGAGATAGTGAGAATTGCAAAAAGGATAAATAAGAATTTAAACCTCGGTATTGAAGAGTCTAAAATTACACAAAAGATTTTAGAAATCCCCCAGCAAGGATATCATAACATTAATTACTACAACTACCTACCTGTCCTCTCTGAAAGACTCCTAAGGCGTCATAAATCGCCGATTGTTACAACAATTGACATAGGGATTCAAAAAAAGGCTTTCGAAATAGTTAGATCTTTTGTGCTTGAAATGAAAGAAAGGAATTTGAACGATGCTGCACTAATTGTAGTTGAGAATAAGACAGGCGAGATACTGGCTTATATCCCAAATTCGTATCATCTGTCTTCAAACAGATATGTGGATGGTGTAATAGCAAGGAGACAAGCCGGCTCGACGCTAAAACCTTTTCTATACGAATTTGCACTTGGGCAAAGGCTTATCACACCGGCAAGTATTATAGAAGATACCCCTCTCTTTATTGGGAAGGGAGGTCCTATTTATTCACCAAAAAATTATGATCGGAGTTATAAGGGACTTGTGTCGATGAGGAATGCCTTGGCATCCTCACTAAATATACCTGCTGTGAGAGTAATTGCAATGGTAGGTGTTGAGAATTACACATACCACCTAAGGAATCTTGGGTTCAATGTTGATAGATCAAATGAGATAGATGATTACTATGGTGAGTCCTTGGCGCTTGGGACATTAGATGTGTCTCTTTACGAACTTGTAAGGGCTTATGTGACCCTAGCCAATAGTGGTATATTTCAAGACTTAAAAATACTGGTAAGAGAGAACAAAGAGAGGAAGCCTGTCCTGGATAGAAGAACAGTTTATATTATTCAAAATATTCTCTCCGATAGAGATGCGAGATCACTTACTTTCGATCTCGAGAATACACTCTCAACTCCGTTTTATTCTGCCGTAAAGACGGGTACAAGTAAAGATATGAGGGATAACTGGTGCGTAGGTTTTTCTGAGAAATACACTGTCGGGGTATGGACGGGGAATTTTTCGGGGGAGCCAATGTATAATGTATCTGGCTCACACGGGGCATCTCAGATCTGGTTTGCCCTAATTAAAGAACTTCACAAAAAAACAGGATCAAGACCTCCACCATTACCAGAGGGTATTATCAAGAAGAGGATAAGGTATGTCCCTCCCCTTGAACCTGAGAGAGATGAACTCTTCCTTAAGGACACAGAGCCGGACTCAGGTGAGATACTTATAAGCTATGATAAGATACCCAAGATTATTTATCCTCCCAATGGCTCTATATTTGCCCTTGATCCCGAGGTGCCATCTTCGCAACAAAAGCTTTATGTCTACACAAACTGTAATGATTGCACTCTTATGTGCGATAACCAGGAGGTAAGAGGTAAAAACAATGTATATATCGTCGATATTAAGAGAGGTTATCATAGTCTTGTATTGCTTGATGTATATGGCAATACACTGGACAGTATTAAGTATGAGGTAAGATAGGAGAGGGATCTATGAGTAAAACGGTTCTCCTTTTTATCATTTTACTTTTTTCAGTAGAATTATCTGCATTTAAGGCAGAGTTTTTCCCGCAAAAGAGGGCAAGAGAGGCTTCAGAGATCAGAATAAAATTTACAAAGCCAGTAGCTCCTATTGGAGATCCTTTATTCGAATTTAATCCAATTGAGAAGATTAGTTGCATAGATAAACCTCCCAGAGGCGTGTGGGAAGACCCTCATCTTTATATTATGAAGTTTGACCAACCCCTCAAAGCCGGTCTCTTATGTAAAGTGACTCTTAGAGATGACATAGTATCAATCGAGGGAGAGAGATACAGTGGTGTAAAGGAGTTTGAATTTGACACCGACATAGTCACAGTTAAGCAAATAGCACCCAGCCCATATCAGACCATTAGAAATGATCAAATCTTTGTATTTTCTTTCAATGGCGATGTTGATATTGAAAAAAATATAAAAAATATCTTTTTTGTAAGGACACATACGCGAGAGATTATTGAGGCCATTCTTATAGAGCCCTCGGATTTGGATATGCTCTTAAGAAATATGTATCCATATTTGAAAGGCGGAGAGTTTTATGGGGTTAGACCAAAGGTCAGATTTGCTGACAAAGAACATGTGGTCCTTGTTTTTAAGTTTATTAGATCTAAGGGAGGTGTAATCTCTGATGTAGAGGAGAAATACTCTTATACAGTGATGGATGGATTTAAAATTGAATTAAATTGTGAGAGAGAAAAGGCGGAGCGTGGATGCATTCCAATATCGAATATTGAGGTAAACTTCTCAGAGCCTGTAAATCAGGAGTTTGTAAAACAAATATACTTAGCTGATGAGAATGGTAATAGAATCTTCCCAAAAAAGGAAGATGAATACTCAGATGTGGTAAGTTATGTGAGATTTGTAGGACCTTTTTTACCTCAACACATGTATAAGCTTTACATACCCGGGGATATAAAAGATATATATGAACGGACACCGGAAAATATTAACAAATTTCCGTTGAGCTTTAAAACTGATAGAATACCGCCACTTGCAAAGTTTGCAGCTGATTTTGGTATAGTAGAGATGATTAACGGTGAAGGTATACTTCCACTTACTGTGCGAGGACTCAAAGGTGATCTTAAGATAAAAGGCTTTGGATTAGAAAGTGGTGTATACAAAAAAGAAATTGAGGGTAGAAAGAGTATTTTTGTAAGAATATGGGAGTTTGTTAAATCGTTATTTAAAAAACTTTGGGTGAAATCTGAGAAGAACAAGGATGAGGATAGATATCTCTTGTCCGATATCAAATTAAAGAGGCTAAGACTTTCAGATTTTACGCCTGCAAAGATGTTCGAGTTTATAAATAGTATAAGTTATAGTGATCATTCCAAAGGAGTCTTTGATAGAAATAGTTACTCTTATGAAGTAAACAAGCTTCCAGATATATCTAATTTTGCAGAGGCTACAGTTCTCGGTATACCTATAAGAAGTTATGGTTTGTATTTTTTTGAGGTTGAGAGTGAAATACTGGGTGACATTTTAATATCAAATAAGGATAAGCAGGGGGGAACCAATAAGGCATATGTCCATTCGGTTGTTCTGGTAACTGATATGGCTATAACTTTTAAGAGAGGTATTGATACATCACTCGTGTTTGTGACTCGCCTTTCAGATGCATCACCTGTAAGTGGTGCCAAGATCCATGTATATGATTGCAAAGGGAATATATATTTTGAAGGATTTACAAATGAAAATGGTATATTGCTCATAGATAAGATTTTGCCTGATGACTATAGGCTTCCACACTGTGCTTATGATTTTGAGTCAGAGGATTATTATAACTCTGGTTATAAATTTTTATCCAGTGGTCTTATCGTCACTGCTCATTACAATGACGATTTTACTTTTGTTAGCTCTAAATGGGATAAAGGGATTGAATTATTTAGGTTCAATATCTACGAATACAACTATTCGTCAAACCTAGTTCTTCATACTGTATTTAGTAGGAATCTATTGAGGGCTGGAGAAACCCTACATATCAAGGGATTTTTTAGGCGAAAGGACATGAAGGATTTTTATTATGCAAGAGCAGGGGAAATGCCACGGAAAATTAGGATAGTTCATCTTGGTACACAAAAGTTCTGGGAATACGATATTAAGTGGAATGAGAATGGAAATATGGTCTTTAGGTGGGATATACCACAAGATGCCCATACAGGTCATTATAAGGTCTATTATCTTGATTGTCCTGATGATGAATCACATGAAGATTGTAGGTACGAATCCGATAGTTTTATTGTAGAGGAGTTCAAGGTCCCACTTATAAAAGGAGATTTGATAATTGGCGATTCGAGAGCCGGAAAGATAGTTGTAGAGGGAATTTTCAATTATCTTATGGGAGCCCCAGCAAATGAGCTCTCTGTGTCTTTAAGGTATAGATTCTCTGAGGATTTTCACTTCTCTGATTCAAGATATCCAGATTACAATTTCTTGGCAGGGGGTGTAAAAGAGGGTGTTCAGAGATATGAAAGATATAATGAAGATACTAATGAAGTAGAGTCCGATTATTCTGTGGTTGATTCATATGATGAGCATGGGAGAAATCTTTGGCAACTCCTCAATCTAAGAACGGATAATTTCGGTAGATTCAAGACTGAGTTGCCTATTAAGAGAACTAAAGATGGTAGACCTTTAATACTTCATTTAGAAGCTGGATATACTGATCCAAACGGGTATTTCAACACAGTTACAAAAACCAAGACAATATACCAATCACAGTTTATAACAGGTATTAGAGTAAAGACAGACCAGAGACATAAAATGATAACAGCAGATGTAGTAGTCCTTGATACTGCGAGAAGACCTGTGAAAGATGTAAAAGTGAATTTACGGCTATATCGCAGGATACACTATGTACACCGAAAGAAGGTTTTGGGTGGTTATTACTCCTTTGAACATATAGATGAGATAAAACCACAAGGTGAATTTTGTATTTCAACAACAGATGATGAGGGTAGGACATCCTGTAAGAAGAGCATAGAAAGTGGAGGAGCCTATATAGTGGAGGTGGCATTGGCGGACACCAAAAATGACAATTCTAAATCATTTGCCGGAGCTTCATTTTATGGTTATGAGAGTGAAGAGTGGTTTGAATATTATTCTGACTCGGACAGAACAGATATATACCCAGATAAGACTGACTACACATCAAACGAAGTTGCAAAAATAAGAGTAGTAACACCGTTTGAGAAATCAACAGCTCTTGTTACAGTTGAGAGAGAAGGGATCTTGGACTATTTTGTTACAAAAGTGGATGCAAAAAGACCATTTATAGATCTTAAAATCAGACCCGAATACGCACCAAATGTATTTGTCTCGGTAGTCTTATTGCGAGGAAGAGTAGATTCACCACCTCCAACATATCTAGTTGATCTTGCAAAACCCTCATTTAAGATGGGTATTACTAGACTAAAAGTGGATAAGTCGAAGTACAGATTGGAAGTACAGGTATTTACTGAGAAGAAGAAGTACAATGTAAGGGAAAGGGTGAAAGGGAGAGTTGAGATAAAAGGCTTGGAAGGGAAAGATCCAGATGTAATGTTGATCGTCGTGGATGAAGGTTTATTAGAACTCCTTGATAATCCAACATATAATATACTTGATGGTATGGTTAGGGAGAAGGGATTAGGTATCAATACATCTACTGGACTCATACAGGTTGTTGGCAAGAGGCATTTTGGGAAGAAAGCAATATCCACAGGTGGTGGTGGAGGAAGGATAGCAACGAGGGAGATGTTCGATACGCTTATATATTTTAATGACTCACTCAAAGTCAAAAATAACAAGGCAGATTTTGAATTTACGCTTAATGACTCTATAACTTCTTTTAGGATTATAGCTATAGCCTCCACTGAAAAAAAATTTGGACATGGATTCAATAAAATTCAAAGCACCAAAGATCTATTCATCAGCTCCTCGCTACCTTACTTTGCCAGGGAGGGAGATAGTTATGATGCAGAATTTGTAATCAAAAATACGTCCAATAAAAACTTTAATCTACAGATCGCTGGCGAGATCAGCTTTACAAGGAGAGGAAAAGAAGTAAGCAGACAAATAATAGGTCCTATTACAGCAGAAATAAAGCCTGGAGGTAATCAAAAGGTATCACTCCCTGTAAGGGTACCAGAATTGACTGACGAAGGGAAGTATATGATTAATATTCTTTCAGACAATAGAATAATTGATAAAATATCCATTAAACAAAAAGTTGTTGAGGCGTCTCCTTTACGAGTGATTCAATCGTCATTTAAGAGATTTTCTGGTAGACTAAAGGAGCAATTTAAGGAATTTGCATATGGAGACAATAATAAACGAGTAAGTATATCTATTATGCGTGACCTGGGTCTGACTGGACGCCAATTGACCAGCTATGGTGGTTTTGAACTCTCTTGCCTAGAGCAAAAAGTATCTTATGCCGTGGTAGCTGATGACAAGAGGTTCTTCAATAAACTTATGGATGAGATAAATCTATACCTGGATGATAATGGACTTCTAAAGTTCTATCCGACATCAACAGAGGGTTCGCCTGTCCTTACGGCATACATCCTAGATATCACAAGGCTTAACGACTTTGAATTACCAGAATATGTTATTTTGAGAACAACTGAGGCACTTAGAAATTTTGTTCTTGGAAGGATATATCGTAGGAATATCTATATCCATACGACTCTAAATGTAGAGAAGATTTATGCTTTATCTGTATTAGCCAAATATAATGATCGCAATAGGTCAGAGCTTTTAGGTCAGCTAAATTTAGATATCTCATTGTTATCTTTATCTTCTTTGATAGATCTCTCGTATGTAGTTGAAAAAAAGGCAGAGATACATAATGCTATAATGTCATATTTTACAGAAAAGAGTGGGTCATATTTTCTGAGGTCAGACAAAAAGAATGAATATTGGTGGCTTATGCGTTCAGATGACGAGGCTTTTGCTAAAACACTTATATACCTGATGCAAGTAAACACTGATGATACTACTATTGGGAAGATGGCGAATGGATTGGTTAGGCTATTTGAAAAGAGGGGGTATCTCTTCAATACCACAGCAAATGCTTATGCATCAGTGGCCCTCAGACTTTTTGCTAAGAGATTCAATTCAGAGTTTCACAAGAGTATTCTAAGTGTACATCTTGATTGTAGCTACTTTACAGAGACAGTAGATGAATCATTTGGGGAAAAGACATTTTTATTCGATATAGTTGGGAGTAATATCATAGGGGGAGAAATTTTGCCGGATTGCCCCATTACTAATAGAGGGACGTTAACACTTGAGGATAAAAAGAATAGCTACTGGGTTAAGACCACGATCATGAATAGAGTCAATTTATCAGAGCCTGTCTTTAAAGGATTCAGGATTAAGAAGGAATATTTGGATGAGAATAACCAAATTAAAGGCGTATTCAAACAGTCAGATCTGGTAAAAATTAGACTTACCATTGAATTTGATTCATACTATAACAATGTTGTCCTTATCGATCCAATTGTTACAGGGGCTCAGGTGTTAGGAAGGATTAGTAAAGAATGGGGTCAATATGAGAATGTTGTCTGGGACTATACTTATTCGGATATTAGAGATGGGTATAACAGGACCTATTACGAATATGTCTATGGTAATAAGATCATATTCGAGTATTCTATCAGATTGAATACAAGAGGAAGGTTTAATTTACCACCAACACGAGTTGAGTTGATGTACATGCCCGATGTGTATGGAGAATTACCAAATGATCCTGTTGTAGTACAATAATTTATTCCTCATAAAATTTATTTAGCTTTTCCATTAATAGTCTCAACCTCTTAACTTCTTGTTGTATATTAGGGATTGCGTAGGTCTGGACATATGGTTCAACACGCACATCGTAAACTATTATTGTACCATCCTTGCCTACAGTAAATATCCTATTATCTAATACGTCAGCCTCAACGACTTGCTCACTATGACCTATAAGATAAGAGACTAGTCTACCTTTAGAAATATCGTATATGGCTAGTATATTTTTTTCTTCAAAAAGAGTAAGCAGAAGGGCACTTTGGGGGAGATGAATTAATTTTTTAATCTTAAATGGTGCGTCTAACTTATATGTTCTTAAGAGTTTGCTCTCGCTTATGGAAAAGACATCATTGTGTTGTCCAAGGATAAGTGGGTTGTTAAAGGCCATTATGTCGTAAAATTCGTTTGGGGTTTTTAGGATTATCTTCTCAGGTTCATCAGTGAGCACTTCTTTTTGAGTCAGGATATAATACCTCTTATTTGCGATGTTGAATTCAGCCTTTAAAAAATACATTAACAATGAATCCAATGAGAATGCAAATGTTGATATATTCTTTTCCCTATATTGAGTATCAATAATTTTACCACCAACTCTTTTTAAGAGATAGAAATTTTCATCTGTATCAATTATACCAATATACTCATTGTTGCTGCTGATCTTCAAAGACTTAATCTTTATGTTTTCATTTAATATCTTGACACCTTCGGGATTTCTAATATTTATGTGGTAGACCTCATCCTCCAATGTGTTTACTATAAAGTTTTCTTTATCTATGATGTGGACTGATTTAATATTGTAATTTGCCAGATTTCTTGCTTTTACCTCAGACTCTACTTTATTCTTAGATAAGATTGTAATATATCCAGCCCTATCAGTAGCCAAACACACATTCTCATTCTTTAGACATCTCAGTGCCTTGGGTTCATCATACAGAAGATGTTTGTAGGTAGTCCTAAACGGCTTTGCTTTGATTATCTTAAAATCCAAGACATAGATATTTCCTTTTTCATCCGCTACGACAATGTATTTTGAATCTCTTGTTGATTCAAAATCTGTTATTCTAAACTTAAATTCCTGTATTATATTCAAATTTTGATTCTCATCATACACCTTTATATCACAAAACCTGCATTGATCATTGTTATATGCCCCGCCTCCTGAGATTATCATATCTCCAATTTTCTCAATTAGGTGGTGATTGTATGATTTATAAAAAACATTGACAATAGAACCAGTGGCTGAAAATAAAGATATCTTGCCATCTTCTGTAATTGCAGCCAAAGAATTATTATTATCAACATAGAAGTCCAATACCGCAGTAGGCAGGCTATATCTTTTGTGTTCTCTTTTGGCAAAGACATCCCAGAATATGATATTTCCATCAAAGGATGAGGAAATAAGATATGAGCCTGTCTCTGTAAAATAGAGGTTACTTATGGCAAGTGAGTGACCGCTTAGCCTATCTAAGAATTTATAGGACTCGGAGGAATAAATCATAATTGAACAATCATTGCATTGTCTTTCATCTTTAGAGAGCGACCCTGCTGCCGTAAAGAGATATTTCCCGCCAAAAGATAGTACAATTGCCCTTACAGGGGTTGTAAAATCTTTAGCCGTCTTTACAAGAGAGAATGGGTTTACATTGAATATCCTCAAGCTTCCATCATGAAACCCTATTGCAAATCTCTCGCCTTCCCCTAAGAATTTGACTTTCGTAACTCCAGATGAAAAAGATTTTTTCCCCATAACTCTTAGAGAAGGTAATTCAAACAGATATATTGTGCCATTTTCTGTCCCAACAACAAGGTATTTTGAGTCTTTAGAGACTGATAATGTAGTTATTATTTCATTTTTCAAAGAAATGGCGTTTATAATCGACGTGGTAAGAGGGTTAAATTGTATATTAGATAGATCTAATGAATTTCTATGAGTAGATTGAGCAATGAAAGAGTAGTATGATGCCAAAATATAATCTTTGTTGATCAGTTGATCGACCATCCTTTGTAGATAGAGTCTGTGTCGGGTCCACGTCTTTATGTTATTTATGTGGAGAATTGAGTAAATAGAGAGGGCGATTATGATGGCAACTATGAGAAGATATGTTATTGACCTTTTGCCGCGCTTGAAGATGTATTTTATATGCGAAAAAAAGGAATATTTATGCCCACTCACCTTTTCTCCAGCCATGTATGCCTCAACATCGTCGATTAGATCTACAACAGATGAATACCTATTTTGTTTATCAGCAGATAGAGCCTTTTCTGCTATGGCTGCTAATTCATCAGGGCACTCTGGCTCTTCGAGTTTTATCGGCTTAAGTCTTCTCTCACCTCTTGAATATGCCCTTACCTCCTTGACGATATCAATCGGTGAGTTACCATCAAATGGTGGAAATCCTGTTAAAATCTCATAAAGAACGGCACCGAGTGAATATATATCACTCTTTTCATCTATATTGTTGATATCTCCCCATGCTTGTTCTGGTGGCATATATTGTGGTGTGCCAATGACCTCCCCAGCGATAGTTCTTCCAGCGGCATCATCTTTTAGTAGTCGCATCTTATTTATAAATTTTTCATTTTCACCTTTATCCAATCCCTTTATCTTCGCAAGGCCCCAGTCCAAGACGACAGTCTCACCGAACTCTCCAATCATCACATTGTGAGGCTTGATATCTCTGTGGATCACCCCCTTCGAATGGGCATAAGCAATGGCATTACATAGGTTTATGAAGTGAGTTAAGTATCTGAGCCTTTCACTAAGAGAACCACACTCTCTCAGCAATTCAGACAAAGTCCTACCTTTGACGTATTTCATTGTATAATAGATCAAGTTGTTCTCTCTCTTACCTATCTCATATATGGGGACAATAGAGGGATGTTCTAATTGCGCTGTTAATCTCGCCTCTCTTAGAAATCTCGCTAATAAAGGCATCATAGCAGTATCTTGAGGCGAGTGTGTCACTATTTCTGGGAGTAGTTCTTTTATAGCGATGTTCCTTCCAGTGTGTCTATCAAATGCTAGAATGACTCTGCCGATGCCACCAGAACCTATCTCTCTTAGTACTACGTACCTGCCCGGTGATTCCTCGGTAACAACATGAAGATTGGATTCTTCATCCCCAACTCCAGTCTTTGAATAGGAAGGTCTTATGTCGCCTTCTTGACTTATGCTTATTGAATCCCCGAATGCCTCCTTAACGAGTTTGCGATAAATATTGAGAGAAAGTATTTTCTTATAATTTCCATTATGGAAAGAAGCAGTTATATCAACTGCATGTTCTATATTTTTAACATTCTCGGGTGTTATCAATGCACGCTTAATCAACTCTGCCCGGAGGGAACCTATCTTCTTCTCCCTTAAGTCCTTCCCTATACTTCTCAGCTGTTCGGGACTTGCCAATCCCATCTGAAGTGCTGTCAGACAGAATAATACTTCCCTCTCCATAGTGCTTAAACAAAAATAATGATTTTCCTTTTCATGTAGACAATACTATCTAATATATCCTAATTTTCAAATCAAATCTCGATGAATTATGGATTTAAAATCTACTCTATAATTACACATCCACAACCAGATGATTCGTTATCCACTTCGCTTTTTATTGAATCATAATTGTTAGTATCCCTTATATCAATGGTGATATCCTCTGATGACTCGACCTTATCTTCTATTAAAATATCCTCCTGTGCTTCAATTACGTCATTAAACAATGTATCATTGATTACCTCCACAGACTGCCCTGAATCCTCTGATGTATAATCCTCTGAGGTAGCATCTTTTTCTTCAAGAATTGTTACACGAATTTGTGTCCTGCCAATCTTTTTTTGATTCTTATTAAGTCCCTCTGCTATAATGGTTCTATCCCCTATCACATTGAATTTGTATGTAACCTCAAAATTCGTGCTTTTATCTGAAGATGTTGCGAACCTGTGGATATCAGCCGTATATAAAACAGTCTCAATATTCTCATTAGCTTTAGTTTTAAATGTAACAGGATTGTAAACCTTTTCATTGTCCTTAGGTGTTATAAAAGAGATATCTACACAATCTGAATCACAAGTTAAAAATTCTTCATCACCATTACACTCTCCATCACCACATCTTGGCTCAGGTAAAACATTGATAGAAATTGATGCCGCACTAACCTTTTTACCACCAATGTTAAAACCTTCTGCAAGTATCTTTCTAATTCCAAGTGTATTGAAAGTATATTCCACGGCAAAATATGTAGATGGTTTTGTGGAGGTTCCCAATAAATACCCATCTGCATAGTAGGTTACCTTAGTAATGTTTGAATCGGCCTCGATCTTGAAAATGACTGGGTTTCTAATATCATCACCGTCTTTAGGAGTAACAAAATCCATCATCAGACAATCTGATGGACATGTTGCATAGGTCTCTTCACCGCCGCAATATGAATCTCCACAAATATCTTCATAAAGATATGTTAGTTTCTTAAGATCGTCGATAGTACCATCGAAAATATTTCTGTCCACATTTCCACTTATACCAGATACAGTCCCACTACTAGTCCATTGCCAAAAGGTCCATTTTGTCCATGGCTCTGGTGTACTTGGGCACCAACTTGTATCTTGATAATCATGATACCAGGCAAGCCAAAGTAGGTATTCCGCAAAAGCAGTACTTTTAACATAGTCCTTCCAAAAATAATATCCCGTGTATATTATAGGCTTAACACCGAGTTTGGTTTCAATATGACTTATCCATTTGCCTATTTGAGCTGCTACTTGTGAGGGGGAGAGACCCCCGGTGTTTTCTACATCAATCACTGGGGGTAAATCTCCTTTTTCGAGTGGCCCCATCTTATCAATTAAAAGCTGAGCTTGAGCCACGGCGTCAAGATTTGGTCTGAAAAACTGATAGGCCCCTCTTATTATACCAGCGCTCTTTGCCCCTTTCCAGTTTTGCGTAAATTTGCTATCAATGTAGTTTAATCCATCACTCACTCTTATGAATGCGAATTTATGTCCCTCGGCTGCGACTTTGTTCCAATCTATGTTTCCTTGATAGTATGAGACATCTATACCATGCACGATTTTGTTTCTATCGGTTATACAAGACTTCACTTCCATGGGTAACTGCTCAAATAGCCTGTCTTCCTGCGATTCATACCCACAAGAGGCTACAATTAAGATCAGCATGAATAAAATAAAAATATTAAAGCTCATCTTTCTCAACATAGTATGTCTCCATGAAAGGTAAGTAAATTTTACACTTCCTGTATCTCAAATGTCAAACTCCTTTATAAATTTATCTAATGTCCTTTACGTTATTGTCAGGTAAGGCTTTACTCAATCGACTTAATTAAAAGAGATCACTACATCTTTTGAAAATACACGCCCTCACTTCAATAACTCACCTACATAATCTTATTCTGAGGAAAGAAAAAACATGGACAACAAAACAATTGCAATGTATTTCTCAATCAATTCCAAATCAAGTTGTTTTCGACACAGAAAGCCCTTTTAAATATTTTTAGTGCATCATCCTAACTGTATTTACACGGTTGAGCTATGGATCAACATTTATATGGAATAGTTTACTTGGAGTTTTTTTTACTGCCTGATGTATCAAACTCTTCGAGAGCAGAATATGTCATCGGTAAGAATACATTAGTTTGATCTCGAAAGGCCAACGGCAATAATGTAGTTTCAGGATGTTGATAAGCATATGTAGTATCTTGTCTCTCAGATATTGTCTAATATATTTGTGCCCAAATTGGAACAAGAATTGCATATAAGAATAAAATATTGAGGTCTCTATGAATCCGAGTATTCTCGATAAGGTCGAGCAAATCTTGCAATATAGGATAGATGAAATAAGTTACAAAATCAGTTTATCAAGAGACACATTAAACAGAATGTACAAAAAAGTAATAGAATTAAGCAATGCCCGTTTTACTGCCGAAAACGATATAAAAGTTGATCTCTCAGCAAGATGGTTATCTGACTATAAGAACAGTCTCAATCATGAATTATTTAGTTATATGCATAGATTTGCCGAGCAGAAAACTCTTATAAGTAAACTCGTGGCGGCAAGAGTGATAGAGGATGTAAGACAAAAGGCCGTAAACAAATTGAGTAATAAATTAAGGAATCAACAAAGATTATTAGAAATTATCAAGGAGGAAGAAGATGTTGAAGAATTATGCAACGCAAAACAGAACTACTAATGATCCAAAGTACTACACCTTTTCCCCCGGTCGCTATCTTTATCTTGATAGATACCTTGAGAGATTATTTCAATCTGAGAGACCTTTTTCATTTACAATTAGTCTCTTTGATGGAAGGGTGACCCTTACCTTAGTGATAGAAGAAAAGAGAATAATGGTGAGGGGTGATAAACAGCTCTCGGATGAGGTTGTAAGACATCTTTTCCAATTTCCTTTGTTAAGGGATTTCTCCATTGAGGTTATTTAAATGAAACTTTTAGACACATTAACTAATAGACCTATATTTTCAGAAAGGTTAGAGAATGATCTTGAGATCAAAAGCCTTTCATTTCTTAAGGAGCCATTTGAATTCGAGAGTTTTAATTTCACAATAGTTACAAGGGAGGAGGGTCTTTTTTTTGCAGATTGTCTAATTTCAAAGAGGCTAGCCATTGCCTATGCCCAATATATTCTCAAAAGACACAACATATTACTACTACCCGAGTTTGTAGAGGCTAGTTCTGTATTATTACTGACAGATTTGCTGAATAGAATTGAAGTAGAATGTCAAATCGGGCTTGAGATATCTCCTTCAAGAGTTATTAACCAGGAACCTAAAACGGACCTTATAGCATATGTAAGATTTCAGAGGGTCTTGGCACCTGTGGTAGTGAGAATTAACACGGCCATGTTTTATAAACTCATATTGATGGCCGGTCTAGATCCTCATGAATCATTTGAATTAAATCTAATCATAAGAGGTCAAAAATCAATCCCTTTAAAAATTCTTGGGAGTCTAAAAGAGGGGGATATTCTGCAAATACCTTCAAGGATGGAGCTTATCGCTAATAACTCAATTAGGATTGGTGATATAGAGATATTTCTTGAGGAGGTAAAGATGGAAGGAGAGATTGTTACAACACAATTCGACGAACTTTTATTCCCTGTTGTTTTCACCTCAGAACTCGGTAAATTTAGTCTTAATGAGGTTAAGGAGATCTTAAACCAGGGTAAAGTCTCTAAGATCCTCGAAGGAAAAGAGGTTAGAATATCGATTGGTAATGTTGTAATTGCTAAAGGAGAGATAGATGAGAATCATGTCAAGATTTCAAAGATATTTCTCTAACAATAACCTTGGTGTAGTTGCATTACTTATTGTTATACTCTCTTTGATGTCATTTTCTCCTGAACTGTCATTGATATCATTTGTAGGACTCATACTAGTGTTATTAATAAGAAGGAGAAGGTCCACATATGATATGAGCAGTTTACTTTCAATTATTGAAAGAAAGAGCATAGATAATCAGACAAGTATTATTCTCATTGAATATGCAGGATATAGATATCTGCTATTGTTAAGCAAGAACTATGCAATCAAGATAAACGAGGAGAGAAGGGATGTATAAGTCGTATGATTTATTATTGATACTCTATTCAGCTACCAATAATCTTCCGATAGATTATTCATCCGGGTTTAAGCCTGGTATCTTTCTTTTTCTTCTTGTTATTTTATCTTTCATGCCTTTTATCATTATGATGCTTACCTCTTTTGTAAAGTACTCTGTAGTCTTTACAATTATCAAAAACGCAATTGGTCTTCAGCAAATACCTCCGGCCTCTGTGATCACAGGTCTTTCAATTGTCCTGACTATATTCACAATGCAGCCTGTCGCACAAAAGATGTATGAGAGTGTCAAAGAGGTATTTGAAAAGGATAATCGTCAAATGAAGCTTGATAATATACCTGATATAATAAGGGCATTTGATGCAGCAAAACCACCCCTTTTTGAGTATTTAAAAAAACACTCGGGGAAAAAGGAGTACCAACTCTTTTACGAAGTTGGAAAGACCAATTTAGGTAAGGATTCTATCCTAATTCTTGCCCCTGCTTTTGTTATTACACAGCTCAAAGAGGCATTTGTATTGGGATTTAAGTTGTTCATACCATTTTTAGTGATTGATCTTCTTGTAGCAAACCTTCTCGTGGTACTCGGGCTCAATATGCTTACACCGGTGACCATATCTCTACCACTGAAGCTATTGGTATTTATACTATCTGATGGTTGGTACCTAATCACTAAAAATCTACTCCTAAATAGCTAAGACATGGAACAGTCATTTTACTTTATTCAGCAGAGTCTTATAATCTTGGCAAAATTTTTAATTCCTTTATTCTCAATACTATTAATAGCAGGTATTATCATATCCATTATTCAATCGATGTTTCAAATCCATGAAGTAGCCATATCTTATGTAACCAAACTTTTTGTGACATTAATTTATACATTCGCGGCTGGTAAAGATTTTTACAATAATTTTATGACATTAATTATCCACTTGTTTGAAGGTAAATGAATATCACTTACAACGAAATACTTGGTACAATAATCATATCATTTGTTATGGGAATAAGATTTATACCAATCATTGCTTTATCGGATCTCTTTGGTGGCAGATTTTCTCCTTTTATTGTTAAGGCCTCGCTTATTCCCATATTTGGTGCCCTCAGGTATTTTTCTATGAACAAGGAAGAAATATACGACAGTGTTGATTTGTTTTTTCTACTGACAGAATTTTTCTTTGGATATTTGGTAGCAATCCCATTTATAATCCTCTTAAAATTTCTAATAAATTCTTCGTCGATTGTAGAGAATCTTTTCGGTAGCATTGGAGTATTAAATTCACAAGGGATAATTGACGAGAGGAACTCTGCAATTGAGATGATGTTCGAGCTGATTGTAATACTTTTAGTGTTTACATCCGATTTACATCTCTTAGTGCTTAAGTTGATTCTAACACCTGAAATTACAAATATCTCAGGTAGTACAATCAAACAAATGACATTAGAAATAATTAGAAATTTCAATCTCCTATCAAAGAATAGCATTGGATATTTTGTCACAATGATTTTTATCTCACTATCTATAACTCTCATACTGGGACTTTCAGACCTTTTAGTACCCAACTTTAACCTCTCGGTGCACAGCATCATTTTCAACTCTATTGTAATTGTTATGGGGGTTTCAATACTACTTGATAAAATATGCTCATACTTCTATTGGGATATTTTGAATATAATAAAGTTATCGAGTGTTCTTTCTAATTATTAATTGATGGAAAAGACAGAGAAGCCTACACAAAATAGATTAAAAAAGGCAAGAGAAGAGGGTCAGACATTCTCTTCTAAACCTTTTGAATCTTTTGTCAAAATTCTTCTAGTCTTTGTCGTTATATCCTACACATCAGAGGCCTTTTTATTAGGTTTCAAGGAGTACCTTAATAATAAGTATATTTATATGAAGAGCGATATCTGTTTATGGGGATGCCATAAAAAATTTTTAGGAGGTAGCTTTAGCCTTATCATTGTATTGATGATTCTTCCATTCGTGGCGATCTTAATTGCAATATTTTATAGACCGAACCTTGCCTCTCGAAATATCCTTGAACGCAATATCTCCAACTATTTTAAAAGTATCTGCCTATCAACCATATTCTCAAAGGAAAAATTCATAAGGCTGGGACAGGACATGGTGTATATGTTACTCTTTGGGGCACTAACTCTTTTCTATATAAAATCAGACTTGTTTATACCAGACAGATATATGCTGAATCATGAGAACATCCCGATGATTTTATTAAAGTCTATCTACAATACGCTTTTATTCTCTCTATTATTTGGGTTGATTATGGGGGTGATTGATATGATGATTGAGAGACACAAATATGTAAAAAGTCTATATATGACAAAACAAGAAATCAAAGAGGAGTTTAAGAATCAAGAAGGAGATCCAGAAATTAAGTATAAGCAGAAAAAGTTGAGACAGGCCATATTATTTTCTGACATGAAAAGAGATGTGAAAAGGGCGAAGTTTGTACTAGTGAATCCAACTCATATAGCTATTCCAATAATATATTCTGAATCTGATTTTGCCCCTTTGATAGGTTATATCGGTGTTGACAAAGAGGCAACCGAAATGATAAATTTTGCAGCAGTCAATTTAATACCTGTAGTCAAAAATGTTAGCCTGGCAAGAGAGTTTTACAGGATTTATGAGCCTGGGGACGAGATTAATGAAGAACACTATGAAATAATGGCTTCGATAATCTCGCTTATCTCCACATTCGAAAACAGAATAGACTACATCGATATGGATAAGAGCTAGTCTGGTTAATAAGTGTGAGGATTTCTTTATATGAAGTTCTTTTAGAAGCAAAGGTCTAACCAAGAAAGGCACAAGACTAACTTTGCTATTTTAATAAGAACTCCCTTTCTGCAACTTTGACTCCATCAAGATAGATCTCGGTTTTGTATATGCCTGTAATCATAAGAATGGCAAGCTCAGTACCTGCCACAGGCATGATATATTTTGCAATTAGTATTGAATTGTCATTTTCAATTATTACACTATCTAGTGAGTATGAAGCTTGAACATCGAAATCTACGTCGACCCGAGAATTTATGTATAAATTTCCATCTGGCAGGTAGACCTTTATCTCTATAGTGTGAATACCAGAATAAAATGAAAATCTGCTAGCAATATACAGGTCAATAACAGTATTAATAGAGAATTCAGATTTAACCGCCTCTGAAAAAAGAGTTGAAGGGTCGTCTGTAATAGACACTTCCACCTTCATAATGAAATTTGGTATAAAGGGGGCAGATAGCCTTTTAAATAGATCAAATTTACCAGAGTAATGCATACTCTGGTTTGAAGTGGCATTTATCTCTTTACCTTCGTATGTACCGCATCCAATAAAGGAAACTATTATTAAAATGGCGATGGTCCTCATAAATCACTCACCTCCTTCTAAACTTTAATTCATATAATGTGCCAAAAACCACAGTATTTATCCTGTTGAATTCTTGCCATATTTTCCCGGTAACCAGCGTCATATGTGGTATTTTTACCCAGATGTGGTAAGTTTTACCAAGTGGTTAACAAAGAATAAGCCCTATCTCCACCACGGAGACAGGGCCTAAAGGGCGGTCCTTCCTCTGACCGTAATTTGAGAGTTGCAAACTATGTGCCAGTAATATCGCAGTGCAAAACATACACCCGGTGCTAAATACGACTCTCTATTTCAAAAGTTAACTCATTGATCCTAAGTCATTTTTACTAAATAAACAGTAATACTTGATATTTATAATGTTACTTTGGTTGCCACATGTGCTTCTATTTTAAAAGATTATAGGGGTTTTTGTGGTAATTTTACCTACAATAATAAGAAAAGCTTCTGCCACCCCTGGACTTAGACTTATACATTGCGATATCAGCCTTTCTTAATAAAGTATCTGGTTCGTTGCCATCATTTGGGAATATACTTATTCCCAAGCTTGCTGATATCTCTATCTTATTCTCACCAATAAGGTAGGGTAGTGATATCTCTTCTATAATTCTTTTAGCAACCTCTTCGATGTCCTCAAAACTCTTGAGATCAGAAAGGACTATAACAAACTCATCGCCTCCCATCCTCGCTATTGTATCAATCTTTCTTATGATACGTCGTAACCTATTGGATACGTCCTTCAAAAGGATGTCGCCTACATTGTGTCCGAACATGTCATTTACACTTTTAAATTTGTCTAGATCCATCATAATTAATGAGACGAATGTCCCATTTCTCAGGGACCGACTGATCTCCATATTGACCCTATCGAAGAACAATAGTCTATTTGGGAGTTCTGTTAGCACATCGTGATATGCAAGGAATCTTATCCTCTCTTCATCTATTTTTCGCTGCGTAATGTCCCTGAATACTGCCAAGATATATTTTGAACCGCTTGGATATTGTCTATAAGTAAAACTACCTTCTACAACTATTTCTCTACCCTCAGGGGTTGTCAACACAAATTCAGAATGGCTAATTTTAATCCCTCTAATTATGGAATCGAAGACTGTGTAGACCTGTTCTTTTGACTGAGAGCTTACATAATTAAAAAAGTTGTTGTCTCTGATATCTGTTTCTGTGATTCTGAGTGCCTCACAAAATGATCTATTTGCATATATTATCTTACCGTCCGTTTCAATACTTAATATAAAGTCATTTGCATTCTCGAGGATATCCTTAAATTTCTCCCGTGATTCTTCAATCTCCTTTTTGGCAATCTCAAGCTGGAGAACGGCTTTCTTCTCCTCTGTTATATCCATTATTACAGCAAGTATACCTTGAATATCACCATTTTTGTCTCTTATAGCGGTCTTCCTAATCGCGAAGTACCTATCTGTGCTTTTACTGTAATGCTCATAAAAAATCTCAAATCCACTATCTATTACATGCTTATCCTCCTGAATTATCTCGTTTGCCTGTTCTTTAGGATAAATATCAATATCCCTTTTTCCAATTACATCTCCCCGTGTAATACCTTTATATTGTAAGAATCTTTCGTTCACCCATCTATAGACCAGATCTACATCCTTAAAGTAGACTTGAGCAGGGATACTGTTTATAATGTACTCAAGATAATTATTAGATACGATATCATCAAACATATATACTCCTAAGAATATGCTACTTTTCGCATTCTTATTAATTCCTTTTTTATCAAAAAACAAGAAATATTTTCATTACATTACTCCAGGCTTTTTGTGATGTACCTGGGTATAAATAAGACAAGGCATTTAAGGACCCTTCTTCCGGAGAATTTCCCTATATCTTGTGGATTAAAACCGATCCTTTCAGTTACTTGACTTCCTAAATCTTAATCCTTCATAAATTCAAACCCTACTAAGAGGGAGATTCCTTGTCTGCTACCAAATACCAAAATGTTCCCATGTCAAGATTAGGTGAGTAATACAAAATAACTGAGATTTGTTTAAAACAATTGTCAATTAGCCCAACCTACGATACAAAATCCTACCGGCGATCCTTTCAAGGTTATTTTTAACACTATGTCAGAAAACATGGATTGTTGGGCAGTAAATATATCTTGCGGATCAAGTTCTTTATAAGTTTTAATTGTGACTAATAAGGGAAGGAGAATTAATCCCAATATCCAAATAAATTAATACAAAATAAATTGTTTGACTTGTTATAGTAAGTCTGCTGGTTATTATTAGTCTCTCCATTCGGAGTTCTTTATCCTCTGGATATAGATGAAACTTCAAAAGTCAACTAGGTGTATCTCTGAATCAAAGTTCTGTTTTGCATAGTTTATCTTTTACTTATCCCTATTTTATATCCTAAAAGAATAGAAATCAGAGAAAAGGTGGAAAAGGAGGATTATTTTGTTATTATTCCTCACCCACTTCGTCTGAGTGTGAGACCTTATCTCTTCCGAGTCGCTTCGATCTATATAAGGCTGAATCAGCTAATTTTAATAGATCTATTTCAGATGATAATGGCTTATCCGGTCTAAACGTTGTAACTCCAAAACTACCACTGACAATTCTATACTTAAAAGGAAGATTCTCTTTAAATGAATTCATTCTAATTCTATCCGCAAGTGCTACTGCCTCTGTCTTGTTGGTTTCGGGTAGTAAAATCACAAATTCATCTCCACCAAATCGTGCGACTACATCAGTAATCCTTACAGAGCCCTTCAACTTGTTAGAAATCAATCTAAGTAATTCATCGCCTTCCTCGTGTCCAAAGGTATCATTTATCTCTTTAAATTTGTCTAAATCGAGAATGATGATTGAGAATGGTTTATTATATCTCGTTGATCTAAAAAACTCTTCTTTAAGCCTAAACATTAGATATCTTCTGTTGTAAAGACCTGTCAGTGGATCAGTTACTGCAAGTTCCTCGAGTTCCTTCTTTGCCTTCTCTATTTCAGCTATTAGTCTCTTTCTCTCTCGGATATCCTTAGAAACGAGCACATATCCAACAGTATCTCCGCTTTCATCTTTTAGCGTTGAAATGGATGTATCTGTTACTATCGCATTCCTCTTTTTGTCTAAAAATTCCATCTCAAGTTTAATGAAACCTTCTTTTTCAAGAGATAGAATCATGTCAGGCACAAAGTAGTCCTTTAGCAAAAAATTTTTGATGTTATTTTTTATTAACTCTTGTGCTGCATATCCGAATAGGTGAATCGCTGCGGGATTAATGAGATTAACCTTAAGCTCTTTATCTAAAACAATTAAGACATCCCCCATTGTGTTAATGATAGTACTCGCGGCATATTCAAACGTTATGTTTAGTAATCTGTATTTATACATTGCATAGCCAATTATTATCACGTTTATGGTAGTCAAAGTTAGGGCTAGCTCAAAGACATGAATGCCCAGGGCAGGCATTATCATGTTTGTTATTACACCGCCAAACAAAGGAATACTCACCCCTATTAATAGAAAATACGTTTTTATTCTCTCTAGTCTCGAAATATTTCTTCTCCCATATAAGAATAACAGGATCAGACCACACACAAATGAGGTAATGAAGTATGGTGTAAAACCTATTTTATAGATCCTACCCGGTATATGAGAGTATCCCCATTTTTCGTAAGTCATTCCTTTGAGCATAAGATCGGTACTTATAGTTATTGAAGTAAACAATATGCCAACAATGAACAGTAATACAGCAAGTGTTTTTAAGACTCTACTTTGGGTCTTGGTAAATTCAAGAACAAAGCTGAAGTAAATCGCTGGTAGAAGCGTCCATCCCAAACTGCTCAATTTATAGAACAATCCTGCGGTTTCCGCTGAATTAGCGGTTATTTGTAGGATCTTGAAGATAGACCAATAAGCAACAGCCAGAGTAAAGAATGAATATAATCTATTTAGCCTATTTTTACTGTCTACTGATAATATTACTGTAGACAATATGAGATTTGCCACCATGCTTATGAAGGTTAGTGCGATGTGGAGATAAAGAAGCATACCTTAATATTCTTATGTAAGTTATGAACGTGCTGATAATAACACATTTTTAAAATGAAAGTAAACAAAATAAAATTTGATCATCCCTGAGCCTTTTGCATCGCTATAAAATCTAGAAAAATAAAACATTCAAGATAACACATGGGGTTAGAAAGTATTTTGACAGTGCAATGGATGTGAAAGGGAGATTTGTACTGACACTGAACTATAAGAGAAAAATAACAAAAATATAAAAAGACTCAGTTTATCCTCTTCGAATAAAGGTTTGGCAGTCAGATGATGGCTCAGAGGATCTCAGGGAATTTGATAAGGCTTTAAAAGATAGATGCAGTTTGTAATTGAGAAAAGAGAAATGTCGCAAATGTCCTTGACTTATACAAGGACTTGACTAATTTTCATTTTTATGATTTCATAGGTCTATGAAATCAAAAAACCCATTTTTATTAGTCGGAAGAATAGTCTTAGTTTTTCTATTCAATTTCTTTGTAATATTTACAAACTGTCTGTGTAACGATAAAGGAACTGATGAGGGTGGGTCCGCGGTTGTTCTTGATATACAAGAGATTTGGGATAGAAAAGATGTAGAGGATATAGTCATAAATGTTGAAGTAGATGATATCGTGATAAGGGAAGCAGGGGATGATTATGTGGTGAGTGATACCCTAATAGACACTCATCCTATAACAGATACTCAGCAAGTTCAAAATTGCGAAAAGAAATTGAGTATTCCTAACTTTATCTTACTTCACCCTCTTACCAATGGAAAAATTTATATAGGCTGGCGTCTCAATAAAGAATCTGATAGGATATTTTACAACATTTATCGAAAATCTCAGCATGATTCAGCGTTTATAAAAGTTAATTCAGAACCAATTACAGATTCTACAAATTATATAGATGGGGAACTTAAAAATGGGGAGTCATATATATATAAAATAACCGCAAATCTAATTGAGGATAACTGCGTCTACGAAGTGGAATCTAGAGAGCATCAAATAAAATATCAGGAGAGGGATGACAATGTTATAAGCTACGCCATACTACCTAAGGTTATAAAGCCAAATGGGAATTGCATAGGGGAAACAATAGGATTTATCAAGTTTGGAGATGTAGATGGAGATTTAAAAGTGGATTATATTTTATCTACAGACCTTTTAGACCAGGACGGAAATAGGTGTGAAGACATACATGTACAGATGCACAGGAGTGATGGGACACTTTTATGGTATTTGAATACAAACAAGGGTAATGATAGCGCATACTATTTCCAATGGACACTATTTGATATTGATGGAGATGGGCTTGCAGAGGCATTTGGAACATATCGTAATGAAGGGAGACACTATCTCTCTCTAAGGGCTGTCTCT
>JAOAFA010000072.1 GCA_026416535.1 Deltaproteobacteria bacterium | reverse complement strand
AGATGTGTATAAGAGACAGGTATGATAGAGGGTCCTCCCGATGACGACACAGAGCAGTGGGATATAGCATTATATCCCGACACCACTGTTGGTCTTTCTATGTTTATGAATTTTGGGTGGGTGACATTTCAGGTATTGATTGACAAGAATGGTAATCCTTATGGTTTTAGCCAGCCAATGCAAAGATATAGGTCTAAGATAATAATAGGGAGTAATATCGGAGCTAAAAATGCAGTCTTATTCAGGGCGAATAACGGTAAAATTTATGGGGCGGCTGCCTACCTTGGTGGTGAAAAAGGGAGTAATACAGAGATTGAGATAGCGGATATGAGTGACCCGACCAACATTAAGGTTGTTTCAACTTTGCCGGGAACAAGCCCTATTCCTATTATTAGAACAATCTACCTGTCGAATTCAGTGTATCTGGTGACAGCTGGAACAGTCCCACCGTACGGATTGGTTATATTTGATGTCTCAAATCCATTTCAACCAGTGGAGGTTAATAGAATATCAACAGATGATATGTATGGTATAACTGATTTTGAAGTATGGAATAATCGGGTATACTGTTTAGGGAGACCAAAGAATGCATCTACCATTATATCTGTTGGCGCGTTTGATATAGAATCTCCGAGTAATGTGAAGAAGGTATTCTCGACCGGGGGTTTGGACTGGAGATATATGAATATTTCTGGCTTTGGTGACTACCTTGTGATAAGTGGCTCTTCGGCGACGAGTAACGATCTACCGATAATAGTCTATGATTTAAAGCAGGTTAATCGGCCAGTTAATTTCACTATTGAGCCTCCAAATGGTGATTGGTTATATGAAAGTGAAATGGATACATTATTATTTGAAAAGGGTTCATCATTGATATTTTATAGAGCTGCATACAAGAGGATGAGTTACACTGTTATAACAAAGGGATGTTTTAAATAAAAAAATTCAAATTTTTGACAGAAGTGGTGTATAAGGGGGAGTTAGGAAGAGAATTAATTAATTTTCAGGTTTTTGTTTTTTATTTGTCTTGATTATCTTTTTATCTTTTTGTAGTATTCGTCTACTCATAAGGAGGTTGTTATGAAGGCATTACTCGTTATTATGGATGGTCTCGGGGACAGGACTGATAAGACTCCGCTTAATCTTGCTAATACACCATGCCTTGACTCATTTGCAAAGAAGGGAATGACAGGGTTGCTGTATCCTATAGGGATTGGATATATACCGGGCTCTGATACCGCACATCTGGCAATTCTGGGCTATGACCCGTTTGTATTTTATAAGGGAAGGGGTGCCTTTGAGGCTCTAGGAGCGGGCTTTGAACTTAAAGACGGAGATGTGGCATTCAGGGTAAATATGTCAACGGTTGATGACAGCTGGAACGTACTCGACAGAAGGTCGGGAAGAAATGACTTTGGAATGAAGGAACTCTTTGCCGCAATTGACAATATGGAGATTGAAGGTGTGAAAATCAGGGTGACACATACAGTTGAGCACAGAGGGGCGGCTCTGTTTTCGGGCAGTAACCTCTCGGTTAAGGTCTCAAATACAGACCCTCATAAGGAGAATGCAAAGGTTGAGAAGGCAGAGGCACTTGATGGGAGCGGTGAACGTATTGCCAAGGTTTTGAATGAATTTACAAAGAGGGCATATGAAATCCTTAAAGATCATCCTGTCAATAAGGAAAGGGCGGCAAGGGGAATTAAGGTGGCGAATATTCCGCTTCTAAGAGGTCCGGGAGAGTGTTTTAAACCCGAGCCTTTTGAAAAGAAATTCGGAGTGAAGGCCGCCTGTGTAGCAGGAGGTGCTCTCTATAAAGGAGTTGCGAGGTACCTCTCTTTTTACACACCCGATATTGAAGGCGCAACTGGGACAAAGAATACGAATCTGAGAGCTAAAAAGGAGGCGGTTCTAAAATATATGAAGGAGTACGATTTTATATTTGCCCATCTTAAGGGGACTGACTCTTGTGGACACGATGGGGATTTTGAGGGGAAGAAGGCTTTTATTGAAAGGGCTGATAGAGAGTTCTTTGATGGACTCTTGGACAAATTTGATGTGGTGGTGGTGACAGGAGACCACTCTACCCCCTGTGTGGCAAAACGGCATTCGATGGACCCCGTCCCGATTCTGTTCTATCATAAGGATATAAGACCCGATGATACAACTAAACTCTGTGAGGCACAGGCGTATAAGGGAGGGCTCGGGAGAATTCTTGGGAAAGACCTCGTCCCAATTATTATGGACTACTTAAATAAATCAAGTATGTTTGGTGAGTAATATTTATTTTCGGTCAAAAAGAAGAGTTTTATCTTTTACTTCGGCTATCATTATTGCCGCGGGTATTGTCTATTATCTTGTTAGTGGCAATCTCGGTCAAAAAGAGATTTTGGGGCAGAATGAAGTTGTAGTTGTGGGGGTGCCTGATGGTGATACGCTCAAGATAAGATTTGAAGGAAAGACAGAATCTGTGAGGTTAATAGGTATAGATGCGCCTGAGATTGATCAGGAGGAGTGGGGAAGGAAGGCTCAGGAACGTCTCTATGCTCTAACGCCACCGGGAAGTGTTGTAATTCTGGAATTTGATGTCGCCAAGCGAGATAAGTATGGAAGACTTTTGGCTTATGTCTTAACGAAAGATGGAAGGTTGGTAAATGAAATTCTGCTAAGAGAGGGTCTTGTTGTTTTATATACTGTTCCTCCGAATATTAAATATACCGAGAGATTTAGAGAGGCGCAATATTTTGCTCGTGAAAATGCCATTGGTATTTGGGGTAAGAACGGACTTACGATGAGTCCTCAGGAATATAGAAGGAGTAAGAAAAGATAATTCTTGGGTCATGAGTTTTTAGAGAGTTAAGCTTTTATTAATCTATGCCTTAAATGGATGTTCCGAGGAGAGATGCTCTTATGTATATTGACTAATTTTCAGAGTTGAGTAGTAATTAAATATGAATATGCTAATGCTGTTTAGTGCTTTTTGTATTACATGAAATAGAGTTGAATGAAGTAGTTGTGCGTTTTGCAGTAATGTAAAAGTTTTCTAACTTTGCAAAGTCGAGGCTAACGGAATTCTTTGAAAGGGATTCTAAAGATATATGGGGTAAAAATGTAGTTTAATGTAGCGAAGTAGATGAATAGGCTATTGATATGGGAACAAGACATAAAATAATTATTGAAGATTCAGAATATATAAAAAAACTGGAAGATGAATCTATCCGTCTAATTATTAGGTTCTCCTCTTTATTGGCAATTAGAAGATTATGTATATGAGAGACAATTTAATGATTCTTATGAAGAGTGTATTAATAATTTAGATCTTGTTTGAAAAGAATCGTAGGGTTTGAGTGTTAGAATGTAATTGGCACAATGTAGATTGCTTATAAAATTAATTTGCACTTCGAGAAAAATTCAACAGCAATCTTCTGGTGGTGTTATTGTTGGCCTACCAAGTGATCGTAATGTTTCGTTTATTACGGAATAAAAGTGTTTTTTGCAGCATTGTCCAGTAGGGTTCATGCAGTTACAATTGCATAAAATCTTCTTCCTGTATTTCAATACAATGTCTTTAAATGAAGTGAGATTATTGAGTATGACTTGTTCTCTTATCATAGTCTCTGTGATTTTATGACAATAGCATATTATCTTGGGTTCAGCTCCTCTTTTAAACCATATGGGAGTTCTTAGATCATTAGTGGTAAAATAAAGATTTTTTTGCGTGAAAAATAAGATATATCACAGTTGGGGTTTGAGCACAAATGGAATATATCATTTTTATTTATGTCCTTAATTCCTTCTGATTTAATAAATCTCTTTAAAATGAGGTAATTGACCGGTATTCCTTCTGATTTACAATATTTGCATAACTCTATCTTTGATATGTCCGAGCCACATTTACAATGTGATGAATAACAGCTGTATTCGGTATTTTTGATAGCCTCAGTATATCTAAAAGACGTGCCAGTTATCTTTCATAGTAGCTGTTAGCCTTGTGTCTATGAACCTCTTCTCCTTCTTTGTAAGTTCATTTAGTAGTGGTGCTGTTAAAAAAGTTGTCATTTCATTAATATCTATACCAATAAAATCCCTATTTAGCAATTTGCATTCTGTAGAATATACTATTTTATTAGCGCAAGAGGTAGTAAAATTTTACTAAAAAATACTATTTGACAGATGTATATAACTGATGTATACACAGCTATGAAAATTATATTACTCCTAGGGTGGCGTTGTCCCTTCCTTACTGACCTCCCCCACACAGTAAGTCTAAAAAAGCAGCGCCACCCGTTATTGTTTTGATCTAGATGTCTGTTAGGAGAGTTGAATCGCGTAGAAAGTTGTTTAATGCTTATCTGACACAAGAGTTGTATGGGTTGGTAGTGTATTTCAGCGTAATTGGAGTTTGATATATAGGATAAATGTGTAATGAACCTAAAACATGATCCGCCAGATGGTGGATCGGCTTTGTAGATCTTGCTCCAAATAATAGATATATATTTTGTATTGTCTTGAGCCAAGTAACCTTTCGTTCTTATTTGAGTTTTTATTATTTAATAACTCAAATGTATTTTTAGATTCGCAATATCTTGAATCACTACATTAAGGTGACAAAATGTTTTGCAGTTTGTTATAACTAGCAGAAATTATCTATGTTCTCATCATGGGTCTTGTGAAACCTTTTGTTTTGCGTATCTTTATTAGTGGAAACTAGATCTTCATATAGGATTTATTTAATTTAACTCTGATTATGAACTAACTACCCCCTACATGTCTGGATTTTGGTATAACAAATTTTGAAGGTTCTAATTGTATTTTAGGTGTTGAATTATTAATAAAAGTGTAATAGATATGTACACATGATAAAGGCACTGCTCTTTGATTTTGATGGTGTTATAGTTGATACAGAACCACTTCACTATAAAGGCTTTTTGAGAGTGATGAAAAAATATGGCTACACTATGACATACGAGCACTACAAGAGGAATTATTTGGCTTTTCAGGATCGCGACTGTTTTATAGGAATTTTAAATGAGATCGGTATGAAATATGATGAGATGTTTCTTAATGCATTGATTGAAGAGAAAGGTGAATGGTTTTTCCCACTCTTAAATGAATTGCCAATAAAAGTAAGAGGTCAAGAGGTAGTTGAAGAGGCTATTTTCACATTTGAGGGGTTAACTGATTTTATTAGAGATGCATCAAGGATTTATAGATTGGCTATTGTCTCTGGAGCTCAAAAGAATGAGATTGAAGTGATATTGAAAAGACTTGGGATTTTCGACTGTTTTGTTTTGATAGTCTCCGCTGGTGATTATCAAAAAGGAAAACCTGATCCGGAGCCGTATTTGGTAGGATATAAAAGGCTAAAAAGACTTTATCCAGATGTTGAGATTTATAATTGTGTCGGCGTTGAGGACTCTTTCTTTGGTATAAAATCTGTTAAGTCAGCTGGGATGAAATGTATAGCAGTTACAAATTCATATTCTAAGGAATTGCTTTCACAATATGGAGCGGATTTAATTGTTGATAGACTGACATCGAATATGTTGCCACTCGTTTTTTCAGAATTTTAATAACTTCATGAATTTTAATTATTTTTTGCTGTTAAGAATGAAGGTTTAGGATATAGGATGATTTTTGCTTTACATGGTCTTATAATTTTTTAGATTATAGTATTGTTAATTGGCAAAGGAGAGGATATGTTTGTTTCGGCTTATGGATTGAGCAATGTCGGTAAAAAACGGACTCACAATGAGGATAGCTACTTTATTGATAATGAGAATAAGATTTATTTGGTGTGTGATGGTATGGGGGGTGCGAATGCTGGAGAAGTTGCTTCCAAGATGGCAGTTGAAATTATTGCGGGTAGGATAAGGGAGAATATCGAAGAGATAAGAGACCTGAGTTCTCAAAACACCTTTGATTCAAAACAGAAGATAAAAACAATAATAAATGATGCGGTATCAGAGGCAAGCCTCAGGATTTTTGAGATTGCTTCAAGGGAGGAGAGTAAGAAGGGAATGGGGACCACCCTTGTAATGCTAATTATATGCGGAGAAAATGCATTTGTCTCAAGCGTTGGTGACAGCAGGGCTTATCTTATTAGGGATAATCAGGTGTATCAGATTACGGAAGACCACACACTTGTTCAGGAGCAGCTAAAACGGGGTCTTATAACCCCTGAAGAGGCAAAGAATGTTACATACGGGAATGTAATCACGAGGGCTGTAGGTGTGATGGAGTCTGTCATGGTTGACACCACTCATATAGAACTCGTGGCGGGTGATATATTCATTCTCTGTACTGACGGGCTTCATGGATATACAGAGGAGTCTGATATCCTCTCGTTTACAAGGTTTAATACCCTTGAGGAGATGACTTTGAGTGCTATTGAATTTGCAAATCAGAAAGGTGGTAAGGATAATATTACATCAGTATTTGTGAAAGTATCTACTGAGCTGAAGACAGAAGTTCCTGCATCTGATAAGATAAAACTTATGAGGACAGTAAGGCTTTTTAAGTATTGTACTTACCAAGAAATGATTAAGATTCTCTCAGTATCTACCTTGGTGTCCTTTGATAAAGGTGAGATAATTTTAATGGAAAACGAGCCTGGAGAGGAATTTTACATAATTTTATCTGGAGAAGTTCAGGTAACGAGTAATGGAAAATTGATAGCAACCTTGGGAATGGGTAAACATTTTGGTGAGATGGCTCTAATTGATCTTTCTCCAAGGTCCGCTTCTGTAGTGACTGTCAAGCCCTCTAAATTAATAAAAATAAAACGTGAAGATTTTATGGCCTTAATAAGGGAAGACGCCCATCTTGGTATTAAACTTTTGTGGTCATTTTTGCAAGATTTGTCAGATAGACTTAGAATAACAAATATAGAACTTATAAAACACTTGACGAATTAAGTTGATCTTAAATAGGTGATTTCAATCTGAAACTTTTTTTTGCGTTTAGTAATCTAAAAATCTAATTGGAGGTGTTTATGCCATTCGTAGTAAGATGGAAAGGAAACATGATTTTTGAAGGGGAAACTCCTGCCGGGAAACGGGTGAATATGGATACGTCGAGGGAACTCGGAGGGGATGACTCCGCCCCTACTCCAATGCAGCTCCTTTTGCTCGCCTTAGGAGGTTGCACAGGTATGGACGTAATAGCTATTTTAAGAAAGATGAGGGATTTACCTGAAGAATTTTTCATGGAGATAGAGTCTGAAAGGGCAGAGGAACATCCAAGAATATATAAGAAAACTACAATTAAATATGTTTTTAAGGGAGATATCAAAGAAGAAAATGTGAAGAAGGCTATAGAATTATCACAAAATAAATATTGCTCAGTCTCAGCTATATTGAGAGGAGTCGGAGAAGTCAATTATTCGTATGAAATAAGGAGGTAGAAGAGAGATGGATTTTAAAGTATTCTCTGTTCAGAAGAGACAAAAGAATAATGAGGATATAAGAAATGTTGTGATCATTGGAGGGGGCCCTGCTGGATTGACGGCCGCTATCTATTCTGCTAGGGCTATGTTGCAACCTCTGCTTATAGAAAAAGGTGTGATGGGAGGACAAGCAGCGATTACAGATATATTAGAAAATTATCCCGGGTTTCCAGATGGTATTGGTGGTCCAAGACTCTCTGAACTCTTTGAGATTCAAGCAAAAAAATTTGGGACGGAAATCATAAACGATGAAGTTGTGAGTGTAAGGAAAGATAGTGATATATTTTTTGTAGAAGGTTTGGATGCCGAATATAAAGCTAGGTCGCTCATCATAGCTACAGGGGCATCCTATAAGAGACTTGGTGTGAAAGGGGAAGAGGAGCTCATTGGTAGAGGAATATCGTTCTGTGCTACCTGTGATGGGGCCTTCTTCAAGGATGCAAAGATTGCGGTTATTGGAGGAGGAGATTCTGCAGTTAAAGAGGCTATTTTTCTAACGAAGTTTGCCCAAGAGGTCTATATTATTCATAGAAGAGATGCTCTACGGGCAGAAAAGATAATTCAGCAACAGGCATTCTCCAATCCGAAGATAAAGTTTAAGTGGAAGACAATTGTGGAAGAGTTTATTGGAGATGAATCAGGGATTAAGAAGCTGAGGTTAAGAAATGTTGACTCTGGAGATTTATACGAGGAGCACTTCGACGGCGCCTTTATTTTTATTGGGCATAGACCGAACAGTGAAGTTTTTAGTGGTCTAGTAGAAATGGATGAGAATGGGTTCATTATAACAGATGAAAGTATGAGAACTTCAATGGAGGGCGTATTTGCTGTGGGAGATGTTCGTAAAAAAGCTCTCAGGCAGGTAATTACGGCTTCAGCTGATGGTGCTATAGCAGCCTATATGGTAGAGGAGTATTTGCATAAAAGATAAAAAATCTTTTATTTTAGTATCTAGATCCATATTAGTTTAAAATGAGTTTTTAGGCTCTCCTATCTAAGTGAGATTAAAATATTGGTTAAAAATAAAGTACATACTAACAATGTTTGTGGATGAAAAGGTTCCAAATCACCCGACTTTGTCATATACAAAAGAGATGTTGGTAAGTGTGCCTCCATAGGGATAGATTCAGAGGAGAATGTACATATTAGTTACTTTGATGAGGTAGGTGGAAATGTGAGATATGCTACTGGGATATGTGAGAATTATGTAGTTGATAGAGGTGAGGAATTTTCTTTTAGAGACTTGTCAAAGAGGTTGTGTTTTTTCAATGAATCTGGAGTTAACCATCTGTTTTAATTCGTAGATCTATTAATGATATCGATTTTCTCCATCTTCTCTTCTCTATTCTATTCACCGTAATATATATCTCTACCTCTACTTCCCTCATACATCGAAAATATCCTACCGTGTTTATCTCCCCAATTACATTGCTTGTATAGATGTATCTCCTCATCTAATTCAGAGGATACACCAAAAAGTGCAAATAATTCCACTTCTTCGAGGATACCATCTTATACTTCTTCTCAAATCTCTCATATACCCACTCAAATCTTAATAGCACTTTTTTAAAATCGTTCACTTTCTTTATTATTCCCAACTCCTCACAGAAAATATTTGCATCTTCTCTATTCATATCCCTCTTTACATCCTTTTCCATATGTATCACACATAACGGATAGTCTGTATCTGGGAAAATGACTTTTATCGCAGAACTTAGTTGACTAAAACCACCTGATACTATCAGCATTACCCCCTTTAATCTCCTGTTTATTGAATCATCCAGTGTCTCAATGCAGTTCTAACAACTCTCACTATCCCAGTAAATATAGTGCCCTGAAAAACTCTTCTTCACTTTCCAAATCTATCCATATGCATACACAAATTACAGCATACTTAACCCTTTCTGTTTCTTTGTCCTTGATACTCGTATGATATGTGTCTATGAATAGAGGGGATACTTGCTCGATTCCCTTGTTCTCAATTCTCTTGCCTTGATTGTATACTCTCTTCTATCTTATCTGTTGAATACGGAATATTCATTGACTTGAGCAAGGATTAAATCTCAAGTACAGGGTTTAGTAGAAAAATCCACTCATTAGGCAGAATGGAAGGTCTAAATTCCCCTTTCCTGTCCCTTGGAACAGATAGCCTCAGTGTATTTAAAAGACATGCCAATTCTATTTCATAGTAGTCTTGTTTCTATGGACTTTCTCTCCTCCTTCATAAGTTTATTTAACAGTAGTTTGTTACAAAAGATATCACTTACTGGGACTCTATGTTTGGTATTTCATTAAGTATCTCTTTTAATCTTGATCTACCTTGATTTAATTTTTTATTCTTTCATTATTTTTTTTGAGTCTTATGTTTTTAAGTAAAGAGGAGGGTAGGAGTTGAAGTAGAATATTTATGAGTGTGAGTAAGATGAATTCGAGGTGTATATTATCTGTGTTTTTGACGATTTTAGTTGGCATCTTGTAGGTATGGAGAGGTTGTGGATAGTAAAGGATGGGTACGTGCGTCGAAGTAGCCTATTGTCTATGGCCAATTAGCGAGACTCACATGTCTTATAAATAGATCAAAACATTTGATTGTTCTTTTTTAGATATTTCGAAGTTGGGCTCTGAAGTATTATTTATTTTTTAGAACTTTGTAATAGCAGTAGATGAGAATTGCTGTTATGCTTGTCCAACTCAAAAGCATTATTGTTAGTCCATAGATATTAAGTTTCATTTTGTCTCTTCTCCTGAGAGAACGGTATTCTAATTAGGATTGCAACGAAAATAAAGAACGATATGAGAGATATTCTGGCAAGCCATATATATGGT
>JAOAFA010000018.1 GCA_026416535.1 Deltaproteobacteria bacterium | reverse complement strand
CCTTGATACAGCCTCTCAGGAACTTGCAGCTATTACAGGGCAAAAACCTATTATTACTAAGGCGAGGGAGTCTATATCAAACTTTAAACTTCGAGCCGGGGCGTCAATCGGGTGTGCCGTGACACTAAGAGGAGATAGAATGTATGAGTTTTTTGATAGATTCGTAAACATAGCCTTGCCAAGGGTAAGAGACTTTAAAGGACTGTCTTCTAGATCGTTTGATGGAAGAGGTAATTATTCCATTGGAATAAAAGAACACATCATATTTCCCGAGATCAACTTTGATAAGATTGATAAGATAAAAGGAATGACGGTTACTATTGTTACAACGGCGAAGACAGATGAGGAGGCAAAGAAGTTGTTAAAATACCTTGGTATGCCATTTAGAGATTAAAGGAGGAGATGCGTGGCTAAAAAGTGTTTAATAGTCAAACAGAAGAGGAAACCGAAATTTTCAACCCGAAGGTATAATAGATGTGCCCTTTGTGGTAGACCGAGGGGATATATGAGAGATTTTGATCTCTGCAGGATCTGTTTTAGACAATTGGCACTCAGAGGTCTTATACCCGGAGTTACGAAGGCCAGTTGGTAAGGGAGGATGAATATGAGTCATACTTACCCTGTTGCTGATATGTTAACAAGAATAAGAAATGCCCTTCAGGCAAGGCTTGATATTATCGAGGTTCCGCACTCAAAACTCAAAGAATCCATACTTGAAGTGATGACCCACGAAGGTTATATAAACGGTTTCAGAGTTGTGAAGCGTGGTGCTAAGAAGTATGTCTATATTTCTTTGAAGTATTATAACAATGAACCAGTAATTACTGAAATAAAGTGTTATAGTACACCGGGAAGAAGGATGTATATAGGATATGATAAAATTAAAAGGTACACCCCGGGTTATGGTATAGTCATCCTTTCTACTTCAAGAGGAATTATGAGCGGTGGAAGGGCTCTTAGGGAAAAAATTGGAGGAGAACTAATCTGTTCAGTTTATTAACAACAGAGGGAGTTTGCTATGTCGAGATTAGGAAACAAACCAATCACAATCCCCCAGGGTGTTAGGGTAACCGTAGATTCTAATAATATTATAGTAGAAGGTCCAAAAGGGAGAAAGAATATCAATCAAAACCCAAATGTAAAAGTTGAGGTCGCTGGGAATTTGTTAAAGGTGGTAAGGAATTCTAATGAAAAGGTAGCTAAGCAGATGCACGGGACCATGTGGGCCCTAATCTCAAACGCAATAAAAGGGGTAAGTGAGGGTTTTTCTAAAGTGTTATTAGTGCAAGGAGTTGGTTATAAGGTGGAATTAAGTGGGAACACATTAAAGTTCATTATAGGCTATTCAAAACCTGTGCTATTTGAGGTTCCAAAGGAGATATCTGTAAAAATAGAGAAAGATACCATTATTACCCTTAGTTGCCATGATAAGGAGTTGTTAGGTCAAGTGTGTCATAATATTAAATCGATCAAACCAGCGGACCCATATAAATTAAAGGGTATTAAGTATGCTGATGAAGTAATTAAACAGAAGGTTGGAAAGGTGGGAGTGGGTGGTTCTAAGTAGTGACGGAGGTTTAAAGTGAGTATCTATTTAAACAAGAGAGAGAATCGTCAAAGAAAGATAAAAAGGATCCGAAAAAAGATTTTTGGGACCAGTGAGAGACCGAGATTGTCAGTCTTTAAGAGCAACAGATATTTTTATGTGCAACTTATAAATGATCTTACAGGGAATACACTCCTTTCAGCATCGACGCGAGATAAAGATTTTTTAAATCAGGGTGAAAAGATAAAACCAGTAGAACAGGCAAGGAAACTTGGGACGATATTTGCTAATAAATGCAAGGAAAAGAATATAGAGGCGATAGTTTTTGATAGAAGAGGTTATAAGTATCATGGGATTATTAAGGCGTTTGCTGATGCCATGAGGGAGGCAGGCATAAAGTTTTAATATAAATTAGAAGGAGGTTTGAACCTTGGATAATATGTTTAATAATGAGCTTGAGCAGAAAGCCTTGCTTGAGGGGGTAATATATATTAATAGGACAGCAAAAGTGGTTAAAGGTGGCAAGAGATTCTCTTTCTCTGCCCTCGTAGTTGTTGGAGATGGAGAGGGCATGGTAGGTTATGGACTTGGAAAGGCAAATGAGGTTCCAGAGGCCATTAGGAAGGGGACAGAAAAGGCTAAAAAGAATATGATAAAGATTCCAATCGTTCAAGGGACTATACCTAACCAGGTGATCGGGAAGTTTGGGGCAAGTAATTTACTTATGAAGCCAGCAAAAGAGGGGACAGGCGTTATTGCTGGGACGGTGTTAAGAACCTTATTTGAGAATGCAGGGGTGAAGAACATTGTAACAAAATGTATTGGCTCTAGTAACCCCCATAACCTTATTAAGGCAGCGTTTGATGGTTTTAAGAAAATGAAGTCTAAATCAGAGTATTTTAAGGCAAGGGGAAAGACAATAAAGGATGAATAGTAAGGGTGGAGGAAAGGGCATATGAGCCAGAAGACTATAAAGATACAGTGGTATAAGGGGACAATAGGTAGAGATTTTAGGCAGAAATTAACTATTAAGGGATTGGGATTTAAGAGGCTTCATCAGATCATCGAAGTCAGAGATACACCTCAGGTAAGAGGTATGATAAGGAAGATACCCCACCTTGTTAAGATAATTTCTGAATAAGGAGATTGGCCATGGCTATTTCATTAAAAAATATAAAACTGCCTAAGGGAGCAACGCATAAGCCCAAGAGGAGAGGAAGGGGGGAGAGTTCGGGACTTGGAAAGACCTCAGGGAGGGGTAATAAAGGTCAGCTCTCGCGCTCTGGCGGAGGGACAAGGTTAGGGTTTGAAGGTGGTCAAATGCCTCTTATAAGGAGAATCCCTAAGCGAGGCTTTTATAATAAATTTAGAAAAGAATTTTCCATTGTTAATGTCAGAGATCTTGCTGTCTTTTCTGCAAACGATGTCGTAGATAAAGAAAAGTTATTTGAGAAGGGTCTGATCAAATCCAAATCTGAGCCCGTAAAAATACTAGGAGAGGGTAATTTAGAGGTTGCCCTTACGGTAAAGGCTAATAAATTTTCTAAGACAGCTATTGAGAAAATAACAAAAGCAGGCGGCAAAGCCGAGGAGATTTAATCGTGGCCAATGTGTTTGGAAATATAGCCCGTATACCTGAACTGAGAAGGAGAATAATTTTTACCCTTTTGATGTTGGCAGTTTACCGAATCGGAATATTTATCACTACTCCAGGGGTTGATAGGGTAGTGATGAATAAGATATTTTCATCAGCTAAGAATACAATCTTTGGGATTTTTAATCTGTTTTCAGGTGGTGGTTTAGAGCAGCTTTCTATTTTTGCGTTAGGTATTATGCCCTACATAAGTGCTTCGATTATTATGCAGCTTTTAGGGGTTGTCTTGCCAGCGGTTGAGAAACTACAGAAAGAAGGAGAACTCGGGAGAAAGAAGATTACACAATACACGCGATACCTAACTGTTCTTATATGTTTTATGCAAGGGTTTGGAATAGCTGTGTATCTTGAAGGATTGAGGTCTACTACGGGTGAACTTGTGGTCTCTAATCCTGGTTTTGGGTTTCGGCTTATGACGGCATTAACCCTGACTACAGGGACAACATTTATAATGTGGCTTGGGGAACAGATAACGGAAAAAGGTATTGGCAATGGTATTTCTCTAATAATATTTGCAGGAATTGTAGCGAGGATGCCGAGTGCAGTATTTCAAAGCTTTTCTTTTGCTGAGAAAGGGATGTTAAAGCCCCTTACTATTCTTGTTGTAATTGCCATAATGGTAGGTGTGATATATATGATAGTCTTTTTTGAGAGAGGTCAAAGGAGGATACCTGTTCAGTATGCAAAGAGGGTAGTAGGGAGAAAAGTATATGGAGGTCAGACAACGCATCTACCATTAAAAGTAAATACGGCAGGTGTTATCCCACCAATATTTGCTTCCTCCATTTTGGTCTTTCCAGCTACAATGAGTAATCTTTTGCATTTTGATATACTGAGAAATATCTCAAATTCTCTACAGCCGGGTAGCTGGGGATACGAGACCTTCTATGTGTTGTTAATTATATTTTTTGCATATTTTTATACTGCGGTGGTATTTAATCCAGTGGATATATCTGAGAATATGAAGAAATACGGAGGTTTTATACCCGGAATAAGACCCGGTAGTAAGACAGCAGAATATATTGATAAGGTCCTATCGAGAATTACATTTGGGGGTGCGTTATATGTATCATTTGTGTGTGTAATTCCAACAATTTTAATGAAATACTTTAATGTCCCGTTTTATTTTGGTGGAACGGCATTGTTAATTGTAGTGGGAGTTGCTCTTGATACACTTGCTCAGATTGAATCTCACTTGATATCAAGACATTATGAAGGATTGACTGGAGAGGGCGGTCCGCGAATAAGAGGTAGAAGGAGGTAATATGCATGGTTATTGTTCTTTTAGGTCCCCCTGGATGTGGTAAGGGAACGCAGGCTCAAAGATTGATGGAGGTAATGCATCTCCCTCAGATTTCCACAGGAGATATTTTGAGGAAGGCAGTAAAAGATGGGACCCCACTCGGGTTAGAGGCGAAGAAGTACATGGAATCAGGGCAGTTAGTTCCTGATGAGTTAGTTATAAATATTATGAAAGAAAGAGTTCGATCTCAGGATTGTGTAAATGGATTTGTGCTCGACGGGTTTCCGAGATCTATCCCTCAGGCTGAGGCTTTAGATAATATGTTGCAAGAGTTGGGGAAAAAGATTGATATAGCCATATACTTTGATGTACCGGAAGAAGAGCTGATTTTAAGGATTGCTGGTAGGAGGAGTTGTCCTCAATGTGGTGCTATGTTTCACATAAAGTTTTCTCCGCCTAAGGTAGAGGACCTCTGCGATAAGTGTGGATCAAGATTGTATCAGAGGGCGGATGATAATGAAGAGACAGTTAGAAGTAGGCTGAAAGTATATAATAATCAAACAGCACCATTAATTGATTTTTATAACAATAAAGGTGTATTAAGAAACATTATGGCTGGAGGGGGGACCCCTGAGTCTGTATTTATGAAAGTAAGAGAGGCAATTGGGCTTAAGTAATAAGTAAAATGATAAATATTAAGACTAGCTCTGAGATTAAGATTATGGATATGGCAAATAAAATAGTTAATGTGGTTCTCAATGAAGTAGGAAAGAAGATTGCACCGGGAATAAGGGCGAGTGAATTAAATGAAGTTGCGGAGGACGTTGTGAAGAGATTGGGGGCAAAGCCGGCGTTTAAAGGTTACAATGGCTATAAGTACTCTATTTGTGTATCAATCAACGATGAGATAGTTCACGGATTGCCTGAGAGAAATAAGATTATTAAAGAAGGTGATATTGTTAGTGTAGATTTTGGAGCATATTATAATGGCTATTATGGAGATGCGGCTAAGACTTTTATTGTGGGAGAAGTGAGCAAAGAGATAGAAGATTTTGTCAGGACGGCAGAAGATGCCTTTTATGCAGGTGTTAGCCAAGTAAAGGTTGGTAATAGGATAGGGGATATATCCTGTGCAATTCAGTCTTTGGTAGAGTCTCGTGGATATGGTGTAGTGAGGGATCTGGTCGGTCATGGTATAGGAACAGCTCTTCACGAGGACCCACCTGTCCCCAATTATGGAAGGCCGGGCACAGGACCTGATATAATTAATGGTATGGTCTTGGCGATCGAGCCTATGATAACAATGGGTGATTTTAGAGTTATTTATGATAAAGATGGCTGGACAGCAAGGACATATGATGGTAAATTATCTGCTCACTTCGAGTATTCTGTGGCTGTTGTTGACGGTAGTTATTACATACTAGGAATTAATTAAGATATATGGCTAAGGAAGGGACGATCGAAGTAGAAGGAACAGTAGTGGAGACACTACCAAATACGATGTTTAGAGTTGAGTTACCAAATGGTAAGAAGATAATAGCTTATCTCTCTGGTAAGATGAGAATGCATTTTATAAGGATTTTACCGGGAGACAAGGTAATTGTGGAGCTGAGTCCTTATGATTTGACGAGGGGGAGGATTATTTTTAGGGGTAAAAAATAGAAAACAGGATAGGTGAGTTATGAAGGTAAGAGCATCTGTTAAAAAGATTTGTCCGAAATGTAAGATTATTAGAAGGAAAGGCGTGGTGAGGGTGATTTGCGAAACCAAGAAACACAAGCAAAGGCAGGGATAAAGCATTAAAGGAGGATACTGATGGCACGAATTGCAGGAATAGATTTACCGAAAAACAAGAAAATATGGATAGCACTGACCTATATATATG
>JAOAFA010000120.1 GCA_026416535.1 Deltaproteobacteria bacterium | reverse complement strand
CCTGTTGTTGCTACGAGATGCGGTGGTCCTGAGTATATAATAGATGACGAAAGATTGGGAAGGCTTGTGGATGTAGATGATGAGGATGAATTTTATGATGCAGTGGTTGATGTTATTAATAATTATGAATCCTTTGACCCCGTATGGATGCATAGCAATATAAAAGAAAGATTCGGTTTTGAAAATTTTGCAAGGCGGCTCAGAGAGATATATGAAGAGGCAGTGGTGAATTTATGAAAGTCCTGATGATCGCCCCTGATATATTTATGATTGACAGGAGGATTATCCTTGAGGCTGAAAGTCTTATTAAATTTGGGCATACTGTTACACTCTTGTCAGGATTTGAGTGTAAGAAGGAAGAGCATTACATAGAAAGGGGAATAAATATCCACAGATATGTCTATGACTGGGATGATTACAGATTGAAAATAATAAGGAAATTTCTTCCAGATAAGAATATAATCAGGTATCTGATAAACAGGGGATTTATAATTTTTGCAAATAGATTTCTGACTCTCTCTCCTTTTGAAAGGTTTATATTTGAGAAGGCAAGCCAGTTTGAATTTGATATTATTCACTGTCATGATCTACCTGTCTTGAAACCAGCGATTGTGCTTTCGGCGCTAAGAAATGTCCCTCTTATATACGATGCACACGAGATCTATCCTTCCCAAAAAGTATTACCCCTAAGATTGCGTATCAGGAGTTATTTGAATGAAAAGTTGTATGTAAAATATGCCGATTACGTCATTACTGTGAATGAGTTCATTGCAGATATAATGAGAAAAAGGTATGGCATAAGTGATATTGGTGTAATAATGAATTGTGCAAAATCAGATAACGGATTTGATCCTAATAGCTACAGAGGTTTACTTAGAGAGAAGTTGAAACTCAAGAAAGATGATAGAATTGTATTATTTCAGGGATGGATTTCCCAGGAGCGGAATCTTGATGCAATTGTGAGGGCATTCAAGTATGTTGGAGAGAAAATCAAACTTGTTATTATTGGGTATGGTCCTTATGAGGAGAGGTTGAGGGAGATTGTAAAAAAGGAGAGACTTAAAAGGAGAGTCTTCTTTTTTGGCTCTGTGCCATCAGATGAGATATTAAAGTATACATCAGGCGCGGATATAGGCATAATCCCTTATGAGCCGATTGATGAAAATCATCTCTATTGTTCACCAAATAAATTTTTTGAATTTATTATCTCAGGGGTGCCCGTTATATCTAATGACCTGCCATTTTTTAAAAAGATGAATGAAAAATATGGTGTCGGGGTTACTGCTGATATGAAGAGGCCACTTGAACTCGCAAAGGTACTGAAATCCATTATTGATGATGAGATTAGGTTAGGGGCTCTGAGAGAAAATGCTCTTAAGGCGGCATCTGAACTCAACTGGGATGTTGAAGAAAAAAAGTTGTTTGAGATTTATAATAAAGTCTTAGAGTTACATAAGGAGAAGAGTGGTATGAAAAGGAGAAGATTCTTTTATCTACCGTTCTTTGCTATGTTGGGGACATATCTTGCCTGCAAAGGTGGTCCTGAGATAGAGCTTACGCCAAATCAAAATTCATACAAAGTTGGTGATGAAGTTGAGATAATGGTGAGATATCTTCCACCAAGTCAGCCTGAAGTCGAGTTCTGGGTCAAGAGAAATCCTGAAGACTGGGTAAAAGTAAGAGAATATTCAAAAAACCCTGTTATAAAATACAAATTTACTCAGGCAGGCGATTATGCCTTTGAAGTGCATATAAAAGATGGAAAGTCTCCTCAGGGTTTTAGGGCTTTATGGAAAGGGGTGTATACCGTAACATTCTAATTGAAAATAATATTCGAAAAAATTCATCCATGTGACAATTTTATCATTATCTTAAAGATTTCTTAACAAATATTTGCAAGATGTCTTATGGTGTTATATAGTTAGGAAAGGAGGAGGGGGACGGAGAGGATATGAGATTCATTGGTACTCTCTCAATATCTATTTTAATTCTCCTGTGGGCATTATCCTGTGTGGAGGAGGAAGATGTATATATAAGAACAATTAGTAATCCTGTTTTTCAAAGAGAACCTCCGACAAAGAGAGATACATCTGTGGAAAAAGATTACTATGACTTTCTCAATCAAAAATTAAAATATTTTAAAGAACGCAGAAAGAGTGATTTATTTGTATTTGACTTTGGTTCTAATCAATCGCCTTATATAGAAGGCTCAATTATTGTTACTCCATTTAATAAGACTATTTATCATCGCTGGGTAAACAACTTTGGTATTTTGGATTTTGATCAAAACCTGATTAATCCACTACTGACCGATTTTCTTATGGGTGTAAATGGAAATGAGATCGTATTGAATATCCCTGAAGGTGAATACGAACTAACTTTGGTATCAGGTTCACATAATTCAGATATTAGAGCGTTTCTGATTGAAGTAGATAATGTAGAATACAGGGTTTACAACAAGAATTTTGGTAATTTTGCTTCAAGAAAGGGATATTATTCATTTAATACTATTGATAAAGGGATAGTTGTGAAAAAAGACGGATTGAGAATAAAATTTAAAGATGACTGGATAGTGAATGCAATAATAATGAGACTTTTAGGTAATTTTGAAATTAAGAGGTATTCAAAGCTGCCACGATATAATTACAGAGCAGATTTTTATAATTTGTTGACGAGGGATAATGCTATTAAGTGGTCAAGAAAATTTGGTTATAATTACGGTCTGAATTGGGATTATGTTGTTGAGATGTCAGAAAATATTCTGAGAAGTGCAGGACTTACGAATGTTGATAATTTTACGAAGATTAAATATATTGCTGACTATGTTGATAAGATGACAAGAGAGACCTGCTGTGAGATTCCCGAGATTGATATCTTGAATTCACCTGTGGATATTCTTGATCCCAATGGGTTTAGGAAGGGTAGTTGCTTTGGGCTTGCAAGACTTGTTGGTGTTCTTGCCAATTATTATGGCCTTCCTGCTAGATTAGTTGGGTACTTTATCGATTCTGATTTCGCGGAGTATCCTTCTTTGTTCCCCCAGATAAGTTCACCACTCTTTGTTGTCAAAGGTAGCTATCCCTATTAT
>JAOAFA010000097.1 GCA_026416535.1 Deltaproteobacteria bacterium | reverse complement strand
GTCTTGGAGGATAAGACAGTTAGATGTTGGGGGTATGGGGTAGGTTATAGTGGAGATCCTGTAACTGTTGAAGGGTTGGTAAGTGTTGAAAAATTAGATGCTGGGGGTGGGCATACGTGCGTCGTATTAACTGACTCTTCTGTAAGGTGCTGGGGGAGTAATAATTATGGGGAGTTGGGTAATTGTGGTGTGAAAAGATTTAGATTTCCAGTGGTGGTGGAGAATTTGAAAAATGCAATAAGTATTTCTGTGAATGGTGCTCATAGTTGTGCAGTTCTATATGATAAAAGGATTAAGTGTTGGGGGTTTAATGGAGATGGGGCCCTAGGGAATGGGTCTAGTATAGATTCTGGTCTTGCAGTGGAGGTAAGGGATATATCGGAGGCACTTGAGGTCTCTTCAGGAAGGGATCACACTTGTGCATTAATGAGCAATAAAACAGTTAAATGTTGGGGGACAAATACTAATGGTCAACTGGGGGATGGGACATACAAGTTTACTAATCTCCCTGTCTCAGTAAGTGGACTCGAAAATATAATTGGTATATCAGTAGGTGGTTGTGTATATGGGTCCCACAGTGTAGCTTTGCATAAAGATGGCTATATTTTCTATTGGGGATGTTTCAAGGGATATGAACAATATGACCAGAACTGTAGTACATCAGGTTATCATTCTAATCTACCTTTTAAGGTAGAGGGAATAAATAACGCCAAACTTGTATCGTCTGGAGGAGAGCATACCTGTGCAATATTATCAGATGACTCTATGGTATGTTTTGGCAACAATTGGTATGGGCAACTTGGAGATGGAACAAAGACCAGTTCAAGTATTCCAGTAAAAGTAAATATTCGCTTTAATGCTCGTGCGATCGCGGCTGGTTATAACTATACCTGCGCTTTGTTGGAGGATGGCTCTATAAGGTGTTGGGGAATCAATAACAGTGGACAGCTAGGAAATGGAACAAAATCGAATTCGAATTTACCTACCTCAGTGGTAGGGATTGATTCGGCTTTGGGTATTTCAGCAGGGTACAATCACACATGTGCCGTCTTATCCAATGGAAAGGTTATGTGTTGGGGAGAAAATAATGACTACCAATTAGCAAATGGTGTGCACCGGGATTCGAGCCTACCATTGGAGGTAAATGGGATAACCAATGCGATAGCAGTATCTGTAGGGGGAAATGAATATACTTCCCACAGCTGTGCCTTGTTGAGAGATGGCTCTGTTAGATGTTGGGGTAATAATGACCATGGGCAATTGGGATTAGGCTTTCTAAGTGCTTTCTCCCAAAATCCTGTTCCAGTCATAGTTGAATAACACTATTATTAAGTTTTTCTTTCATCAAATTCCTTGATATATAACCTAATTGAGATATATATATTTATTTGGTGGTTCTGGTGATGCTTATGGGAGATGAGCATAACAAAGTTAGTAAGTCTGAAGGAGAGAATTTATATAGGCTGTACAAAGAGAGACCTCTTCTGAAGTTTATTAAATCTGATGGTTGGATCTTTCTACTCGTAGGTTTGGTGATTTTATCACTTATCATTTACAAAAGATGGTTCAAAGAGACTGAAATATTGACTGAGGAAAATATTCCAAAGTATGTTAGAGTTATTAATGATTTCAGGTCGTTGATAGATGACTTTGAAAATGAGATAAACCTGAAGAGAGAAGAGAAGAAGACAAATGATAAAGTGAGAATTGATATTATACCTTACAAAACAAGGCTTTACCAAATATATGATTTTATGTATGTTCAAAAGATTGCACCTGAAAATCCATTTTATAAGGATTATAGCAAAGAGGAGAAAGATATAATAGTAAATTTGATAAATGTGGGTAGAAAGCTGGATAAAATTGTAATAGAGATATATAACTTTAATGGTGATCCACAAACAGTTACAGATTTTGAGAGTATTAAAGATATGCTCAATCAGACGCGAGAGAAAATAGACAGACTTCTGGGGAAGTAATGGACCTTCAACATTATCAAGATCTTTTTATAAACTATCTCATTTCGGAACGCGGTTATTCTAAGAATACAATTGAATCCTATTCAAGAGAACTTTTGCGATTTATTACATTTGTGTCTAGTATAACAAGTGATATAAGGTGCATATCCCAGGTGCATATAATTGATTATTTGAGATATCTTGATGGCCTCAATCTTAGTAGACGTTCGCAGCATCATAACATGATTGTAGTAAGACAATTTTTCAAATTCTTGTTAAGAGAAAGATATATAACGTCAAACCCATCAGCTCTTATTGATATACCCAAGGTAAAGATGGGTTTACCAGAGTATCTAACAGTGGATGAGGTTGAGTCTTTACTTAGTCAGCCCGATAAAAAGGATAAATTTGGAATAAGAGATGCTGCTATGCTTGAGATTATGTACTCCGCGGGGCTTCGAGCGTCAGAAGTGTGTGGTCTTAAAACAAATGATATTAATTTAGAGGCAGGTTTTATAAGGGTATTAGGAAAAGGATCAAAAGAAAGGCTTGTACCAATTGGTCAAAAGGCAATATGTAAATTGAAGGAGTATATCGAGAGTGCTAGGAACTTATTTGTTAAAAAGGGTCAGATTGAATACCTTTTTTTAAATAAGGATGGTAAGAGATTGTCACGTGTAGGTCTTTGGAAAATATTAAGACATTATGCAAAACTTGCCGGGATAAAAAAAGAGATATATCCTCATATATTAAGACATTCGTTTGCATCGCATCTGATTCAAAATGGGGCAGATCTAAGGGCAGTTCAGGAAATGCTTGGTCATTCGGACATATCTACAACTCAAATATATACCCATTTAGATACAAAGAGGATAGTAGAGATGTATAAGAAATATCATCCAAGAGGTTAAGTGGTATTTTTCTTTACATCGGCAAAAAGTTTGTTAAAAGTAATATCTATGGGTAGTAGGGCACTAGTGATCTTTTTGTTTATAGTATCTCTCTTAATAACATCTTGTTCATCGGAGCCTTGCGAGGACCTTAAAGAAAAGGCTGAGTCGTGTAACGACAGCGCGATTAGGGCACTTTTGTTGAAAGTTGCGAAAAATGGTGATAAGCAGGAGTGTACAGATTATTTAAATTCATATTATTATACTTTTGGTTCGAGGTGTGTAGCTAAAGAGGCGGATGTAGTACTCATGCCTGATATAGAGACTAATTAGTTTGTATGGTAGCTGATGAAATAACTCTAAAGGATCTGGAACTCGACTTTATAAAAGCAAGATTAAAGGAATTTGCTCAAACAAAGGGAGTTAGAGAGGCTGATTTTAAATTTTTTGATAGCAGAGAGGAAATCGAAAGAGAGTATCTACTTGTGTCTGAGGCAATCACTATAATAAGTAATAACGAAGATATTCCTCTTGATTCGCTCGGTAATATAATGGAGCCTATTTCGAGAATAAAAAAGGGTGGTATAATTTCTGGTGCTGAAATTATTACTATTAGAGATATGATATTATTGGCGAGGCATGTTCGCTCTTTTATAAGATCAAAAAGGAATGAGTATCCTAATCTATATAAGTTGCTAGATGGTCTTGAGAAATATGATGATCTCTTTATGGTGATAAATAAGACGATAGATGATAAGGGTCTAATAAGGGACGATTGTTCAGAAAAACTGGGAGATCTGCGAAGGGATGTAAAGAGAATAAGAGAGAGGATTATTGAGATTATTGATAATTATTTAAGGGAGCCTGATTATCAAAAGATGATTATGGATTCCTATTATACTATAAGGAACAATAGATATGTGCTCCCTATAAGGACTCAATTCAAAGGGAGTATTAAGGGAATTATTCATGGATCTTCGAATACTGGTGAGACTCTCTTTATTGAACCCGAACCAATTATAAATTTGGGGAATGAATTGGTTTTTGCTGAGTCACTTGTAATGAAAGAAGAGGAGAATATATTAAGAGGGCTTTGTATTAGGATATCCGAATTTGTAGATCAACTGGTTCGGGATTATGAGAGTTTAAGTAGGCTTGATGAGATATTCGCAAAGGCAAGATATAGTATGAAGATTAATGGAAATAAGATTAATGTGGGTCAGGATATTAATGTGGTTAATATAAGACATCCAATACTTGTATTCAAGAACTTAAGTGTTGTACCAAATACTTTGTCGCTCAATAATAATATAAGGGGGGTGGTGATATCAGGCCCAAATGCTGGGGGTAAGACTGTATTATTAAAAGCTGTGGGATTGGCACTATTACATATGAAGATGGGGCTATTTTACCCTGTGGGTGAGAAGAGTTCTATGCCTCTTTTTAATAGGATATATTCTTGTTTTGGTGATGCCCAAAATTTGGAACAAGGACTTTCAACGTTTAGCGGGCATATTAAAAGGCTTAAGTATATTATTGAGAATTGTTCGAGAGATGATCTGGTACTACTTGATGAGATTGCATCAGATACTGACCCCAAAGAAGGTTCTGCATTATCTGCAGCTATCATAGAGCATATTATTCAAAAGGGTTCTTATGTGTTTGTTACTACTCACTTTCATGAGCTAAGATTATGGGCATCAAAGAGAGAGGACGTCATTAATGTAGCAATGGAGTTTGACCCGGTGATGTTGAAGCCTACCTATAGATTGATTTTAGGGGTGTCAGGTGAGTCCTATACTTTGAGGATTGCGAAAGACATGGGAATTCCAGATGAAATTATTGAGAAGGCTAATAGTTTTCTTGGAAAAGAATATAGGGAATATCTTGAGATATATAGTCTTGTTAAATTGCGTGAAAGGGAGTTATCAGAGAAGATTGCTGAGATTGAAAGGGAAAGGCAAAAGAATAGGGAAGAGTTTGAGCTTCTCGTAGAAAAGGAAAAATTGGATTATCAGAGAAGGATTGATGAGCTGGTCAAAAAGAGAACGCAGATAATTGAAGAGCTTGAGGCGTTTTATAAAAAGGTCTCTGTGGAGATCGCAAGAATCCAAAAAGAGTCTGATATGAAAAGGGCCGTCTCTTTGCAGAAAGAGATTAAGGATTTTATAAGTGCTAATACCGAAAGAGAGATTTCAACCCAGAATAATAAGATTGAAGATCTTAAAATAGGGGATGTTGTTGTGGTTGAGAGATTAGGCGCAAAGGGAGCTATTGTGGAACATGATATTAGAAGAGGCAGATATCTTATTAATGTGAATGGTAAGAATTTATGGATTGATAGTAGAGAGGTAAGGAAAATAGATGAGGTAGAACTTAAGGTAATGGGGAATAATAAGCCTCAAATTCCCAATCAGAGTGTAGATCAAATTGAGCCAATTGAGGGTGTAAAAGAGGTAGATGTAAGGGGTTTGTATTTGGATGATGCTATTTCTGAGATTGAAAAGGAACTTGATTATGCTTATAGAAAGTCCTATAGTTCTTTGAAGATAATCCACGGTCATGGAACGGGTTCGCTAAAAAATGGTATAAGGAGATATCTACGTCAATCGATTTATGTTTCTGCCTTTAGACCAGCAGATCTTAGCGATGGTGGGGATGGTGTTACTATAGTTGAGATTAGAAAAGATTAGGCCTTCACAATGCAATCAACTGGGCAGACTGGGACACATTTGGGCCCACCCTCATCTTTGCATTCGGTGCAGATATTTGGATCTATCTCGAATATCTTTTCTCCTTGAGATATAGCATGTCTTGGACACTCAGGTTCACATGCCCCACAACTAATACATGCTTCTGTAATTTTCAATGCCATGGATATAACCTCCACCTAGCTTAAAAATAGGTGATAACAGTTATTTTAATTTTGGGTTTTTGTCAAGTAAATGAGGAGATTTATACAGAATTATTGGGGACCTTGGTGTTGTAGAAATTTTCTAGAGCCTTCTTAACAGGGATCCACCCTCTTAAAAGTTTAGTCAATTTCTTCCAATTTTACCTGAATCTTTTAATTTTTACTCCACATATAAATTAAATTCTCTCCTTACTTCTCTTCTATTTTTATTTAGTAAACACATTGTAGCTTCATAATATTAAATAAAAGATTGAATAAGGGGAAGTGTGTTGAAAAAATTAATTAGGTATAGCATTTTCAAGTAGAAAGGGAGCCTTGATATTTATCTCCTAAAGTCGTAACCATAGCTCTTATCCATTATGCATGTTTGTTCTTGATTGAGGGTAAGAGTTTTAAAATCTCTGTGGGATATAAAACGTCCATAAATTTACTTAAAACCTTATACTAATGTTAGATGACTAACACAATTTCTAATGTCCCATGATGTTGCTTTCCTAATTATTGTTTAAATTGTCTAAATGTATTTCATGTGAGTTTTGTACGGGTATTGAGTAGAGAATATTGTTTTGGGATAAAAATGGGTTAATATAATGGTGTGAAAAGAGCCATCAATTTGGCTTAAATGGGTTATCTATTTAATATGGGGTTGGGTCCTTAGTTTTTCATAATTTTGGTTATATTTTTTGTAGATTTAATCTTTAAATATGGAATTTATTTAAGGGATATGGACAATTTTCTATTAGGAAGGTCTTTATTATTTATGTGTATGGATGTGTTATACCAACGAAAAATAGAGTAAAAATAATGAACCCGTTTTATTTGATTATTGGTTTGATGTAGCCTTGACATATTATTATTAGTGATTAATTTTCATGCAGGTTTTGGATTTATTAGATTTTGAGGGTTAAAATGCAAATAGTAAATAAGAGATTAATTAAATAAAGACTTAGCTAAGGAGGTATGTATAATGGGTAAGATCATAGGTATTGATCTTGGGACGACCAACTCAGTGGTTGCTATTATGGAAGGAAAAGATGTAAAGGTGATAGAAAATGAAGAGGGGTCACGAACCACTCCTTCGGTCGTTGGTTTTTTGAGAGAAAATGAGATAGTGGTAGGCCAAGTTGCAAAGAGACAGGCTATTACGAATCCAGAGAATACTATATTTTCAATAAAAAGATTTATGGGGCGCAGATTTAATGAAGTTGAGCAAGAGATTAAAATGGTCCCTTATAAAGTCGTTCAAGCTCCAAATGGTGACGCGCATGTGGAGATTAGAGGGAAGAGATATTCGCCCCCTGAGATATCTGCTCAGATATTGATGAAGCTTAAGAGAGCAGCAGAAAGATATTTAGGGCAACCTGTTAAAGATGCTGTTATAACGGTTCCAGCATATTTTAATGATTCTCAGAGGCAGGCGACTAAAGATGCAGGGACCATAGCAGGCTTGAACGTTTTGAGAATAATAAATGAGCCGACTGCGGCGGCTTTGGCTTATGGGATGGATAAGAAAAAGGATCAGATTATAGCGGTGTACGATTTTGGTGGTGGGACTTTTGATATATCTATACTTGAGGTGGGAGAAAATGTTGTCGAGGTGAAGGCGACTAATGGAGATACCCATCTAGGAGGAGATAACATAGATCAAAGGATTATAGAGTATCTAATAGATCAGTTTAAGAAGGACACAGGTATAGATGTGTCTTCGGATAAAATGGTAATGCAGAGATTGAAGGATGCTGCAGAAAAGGCCAAGATTGAGCTTTCTACAGCATTAGAAACAGAAATAAATCTCCCATTTTTAACAGCTGATGCGAGTGGTCCAAAACACATGAACATAAAGTTATCAAGGACAAAGCTTGAGGCATTGTGTGAAGATCTAATCATGAAGTCATTTGGGCCTGTAAGACAGGCACTTGAGGATGCCAAATTAAAGCCATCGGATATTGATGAGGTTATTCTGGTGGGTGGTATGACACGAATGCCCAGAATTCAGGAGGAGGTTAGGAAATTTTTTGGGAAAGAACCAAATAGGTCTGTTAACCCGGATGAGGTGGTAGCAGTTGGTGCTGCTGTTCAGGGCGGTGTATTGGCAGGAGATGTAAAAGATCTATTGTTGCTAGATGTAACACCTCTCTCCCTTGGTGTTGAGACACTTGGTGGTGTAATGACAAGGATTATTGAGAGAAATACCACTATACCTACTAGAAAATCAGAGATATTCTCAACTGCGGCTGACAACCAGACATCCGTGGAGATCCATGTGCTACAGGGTGAACGAGAGATGGCTAAAGATAACAGAACGTTGGGTAGATTTATTCTTGATGGAATACCTCCTGCTCCAAGAGGTGTTCCCCAAATAGAGGTTACTTTTGATATCGATGCAAATGGGATCCTCCATGTGTCAGCAAAGGATAAAGCTACTGGAAGAGAGCAGAAAATAACCATTACTGCAAGCTCTGGGTTGACTAAGGAAGAGATAGAAAAGAAGGTCCAGGAGGCAAAAATGTATGAAGAAGAGGATAAGAGAAGAAGAGAAGAGGTAGAAGAGAGAAATAAACTTGATGGTCTTGTGTACCAGATTGAAAAGACTTTAAACGAGAATAAAGATAAGATCCCGCCAGATTCAAGGGATAAGGTAGAACAGGCACTCAAAAAGGCAAAAGATGTGTTAAAAGAGGGAGGAGATATAAACAAAATTAGAGAGGCTATGAATAACCTTGTGTCTTCTTCTCACTCTATGGCTGAATACTTATATAGGACCGCTGCGGGAAGCAGTGCTCAGACAAGTTATCAACAGACTGGAGGTTCTTCGTCGAGTACTCAAAAAGAAAATGTTGTTGATGCTGAATATGAAGAAAAGAAATAATATTGTGGACAAACTACTCCTTTAGGTATGTTGTTAATATCTTAAACAACTGTGCTCCGAATTTATAACAGTGTAAAGAACTCCTCACCGAGGGGTGATTTATCATGATTGGTCTGAGAATCGCCGAGTTTGTCTTTGCTCTCTCGATTATGATGTTACAATGTTTGAACGCAGTGATAAATTATAAATGATCATAATTAAATCCTTGCCCTCTGAAAGTGTAATAAGAGTATATGATGGTGGATCTAAGTGAAGGGACGGATAGTTAAAAACTTGTTTCTTTCTAATTTTTGCTGTGTTATGATTTAGTAAAGATCAATTATGAGAGTAATGTGATGGTAAATAATGAGAGGATTTTTGGTAAGGCCTTGTAAAGGCCTTGTACTTGTAATTGTTTTATAGAGATAAAGGTGTGGATTAGGGTGGTTTGTGAAGATACCATGTATGTCATAGAGTAAAATAAATGCTTAAATTTGAGTTGCAAAATAATTTTTTTGTGGTATATATTTATCTTCTCTTTTTGGAAAGGAGATTTTTAAACTATGGCTGTTAGAATTAGACTTGCACGCATAGGCTCAAAGAAGAAGCCCTTTTATAGGATTATTGTTACGAATTCAGAGAATATTAATTTAAGTAATCATATTGAACAGATTGGGTTTTATAATCCGAGGGCAGAAGAGGATAACATAAGAGTAGACCTTGAGAAGTTTGATAGTTGGATTAAGAAAGGGGCAAAACCTACTGATACGGTAGCAAGCCTTGTTAGGAAGGTTAGAAAGATAAATAAAACCGCATGAAGTGGTAGAAGTTTTTGGAGTTAACTGTGGAAGCAGTTTTAATGTATTTGTTATTTATCAAACATCAAAACAATCAAAAGTGGAGGTAGAAGATGAAGCAATTGATTGAGTTTATTGCAAAGTCATTAGTTGACAGACCAGAGGCCGTAGAGGTCAAAGAGGTAGAGGGTGAACAGACTTCTGTGATTGAGCTGAAGGTCGCAAAAGAAGACCTTGGCAAGGTGATTGGCAAGCAGGGCAGAACAGCGCGAGCTATGAGAACAATATTGAGTGCTGCGTCAACAAAGATGAAGAAGCGTTCTGTCCTCGAGATAATAGAGAATTAGTAAGATATTAATGGTGTGGTAGGCCGGTGAAAATCATATTTCACCGGCTTTTTTATTTCTATGAGATTTATCCCTATTGCTGATGTAGTATCCCCCCATGGTATTAAAGGGGGATTAAAAATATATTTGTATAATACGGATGATCCTATAATATTTAAATTGAATTCAGTATATTTGGGAACAGAGAGAGATAATCGAGCCTTTAGGATTTTACGCGTTAAAAGCTTAGGGGGGAGATTTTGCATATTAAACCTTGACAAAGTTATAAGTAGAAAAGAGGCAGAGGAATATAAAGGTAAAAAGGTATATATAACCCCTGATATGTTGCCAGAATTGCCACCTAATTATGTATATCTATCGCTTTTAATAGGGTATTGTGTGTTTGATGAGTCTGGACGGGAGATTGGTGTTGTTGAGGATTTTATTAACAATGGCTACCAAGATGTTATGGTTGTGAGACATATTAATGGAGTAGAATTTATGGTTCCTTTTGTAGAGGAGTTTATAAGGAAGATTGATACGGAGAGGGGACAAATATTTATTAATATGATGGAAGGTTTGTTGGAATGAAAATCTCTGTGATAACGATCTTTCCTGAGATGTTTGATGTCTTGAAATACGGGGTTGTAGGGCAGGCCATCAGGGATAAAATATGTGAAATCAATGTTGTGAATTTGAGGGATTTTACAGATGATGTACACAGAACGGTAGATGATAGACCTTTTGGTGGAGGGCCTGGTATGGTTATGCTAGTTGAACCAATTTATAAGGCCCTTTGCTCTGTAGATCCAGATCATACTGGTTTTAGGATTTTGTTGAGTTGTTCCGGGCAGGTATTCGATCAGAAGAAGGCTTTTAAGCTTTCTAAGATAGGTAATATTATTTTCGTCTGTGGAAGGTATGAAGGGGTAGATGAGAGGGTTGTAAACTTTGTGGACGAAGAGATATCAATAGGGGATTATGTAATTTCTGGTGGTGAATTGGCAACGTGTGTTATTATTGATTCTGTTATTAGATTATTGCCAAAAACAGTCGGGAACCCAGATTCTATTATTGAGGAGTCTTTTTCGAGCGGATTACTGGAATATCCTCAGTATACGAGGCCGCGTAGTTTTATGGGTTATGATGTTCCAAATATATTGTTTTCAGGTAATCACGAGCGGATTAGGAGATGGAGGAGGTATCAGTCAATTATTAGAACAAGGGAAAGAAGACCAGATTTGTTTGAAAAATTTTGCTTGACTGATGAGGATAAAATAATTATATCGCAATTGGAGGCAGCTTATGAAAACAGTAAAGACAATAATGAATCTGATTGAGAAGAGAGAAGTGAGAGAAGATATACCGGATATAAGGCCCGGAGATACGGTTAGGGTGCATCAGAAGATCTATGAGGGAGATAAGGAAAGAATTCAGGTGTTTGAGGGAGTTGTAATTAGGAGAAAGAGGGCGCACAATAGGAGTACTATAACAGTTAGGAAAATATCTTATGGAGTAGGTGTTGAGAAGATATTTTTTATCAATGCCCCTACAATAGAGAAGATTGAGTTGGTAGCAAGAGGTAAGGTTAGAAGGTCTCGTTTGTATTACTTAAAAGAGCTTAAGGGGAAAGCCGCGAGAATAGAAGAGGATAGATGAGGTTCTCTCTTGCTTAGAAAGGTTGTAGGAGAAGATAAGATTGAGCATCATCTTCGGCGTGAAGGATACAGATTCATTGTGGGTGTTGACGAGGCCGGAAGGGGTCCACTAGCAGGACCGGTCGTTGTATGTGCTATTTCACTTCCATTCGACCATAATATCTCTGGCATAACCGACTCAAAGAACATATCGGAAAAAGAAAGGGAAAGGCTTGCTGCTGAGATAAAGAAAAGAGCTAGGGTCTTTTCGATATGTAGAATTGGCAATAAAATTATTGATAAAATCAATATTAGGAGAGCAACACTCCTAGCTATGAGAAGGGCCGTATTAAATCTACTGCAAAAGGTAAATGTAAGACCTGATGTTATCCTTGTTGATGGAAAAGACTCTATCGATCTGCCAATAGAATGTAGAGCCATAGTGAAAGGAGATCTGATCTCTGAAAATATAGGAGCTGCATCCATTTTGGCAAAAGTCTATCGTGATAATCTGATGAAGAAGTTAGATAGAAAATATCCTCAATATGGATTTGCCCTTCATAAGGGATATGGTACCAGTGATCACTATGAGGCAATTAAGAGATATGGCTTGTGTGAGATTCATAGAAGAAGTTTTAGGTTATTTAGATGAACGGTTTCAAAAAGGGTTTATTGGGTCGTTATTCCGAAGAACTGGTTGTGAAATATCTATTGGAAAGAGGATATAAGATAGTCCTAAGAAATTATAGGTGTCCAGTTGGGGAGATTGATATAATATCTCAAAAAGGTGAATATATCTGCTTTGTGGAGGTCAGGTCAAGGAGTGAATCAGATTACGGTAGGCCTTATGAGACAGTGACTTTTTCTAAGCAGAAGAAAATAAGTAAAACAGCTAAGTACTTTATTGCTCAATATCCGCAGTTCTATAATAATTATTCATTCAGGTTTGATGTGGCGTCTGTGATATTAAAAGATATAGATAATTACAGTATTGAATACATAGAAGGTGCTTTTGAGGTTCTGGGCATTTAAGTTATTAAAATGATTGATAGTCAAAGTATCTTTTTTCGGGATTTCCTTTTGACATTTGGAAATTCTTCTGGTAAAAACTCTCTATTGTCTTATACTCGAAAGGGGTTTTAAGATGATGTTAGTAAGATATATTGTATTTTTATGGTGGGTTGGAATTATTTTTATGAGCAATGTGTTATCTGCCCAGGATGTATTAAATCAGCCTAATAAATCTGATACTCAGACGCAGGTAGCTACAGATATAAAGGCAGAGCAGCCAGATGATGTAAAGAGTTCAGAGACATCTTCACAGAGCGCCTCTAAACCTCAGATGGGGGATGACACGAATGTTATAAATGAGGCATATACTATCCAGATTAAAAATCTTGAAGAGAAAGTCAATGAGTTAAAGGAAAGGGTATTTAGGTCAAAGGCCAGATTGACCTTGTTACAGGAAACTGTTTTGATGGGTAAGATATCAGGTGCAAAGATGAATATGGTTTTTAGTAATGAGATGGGGGCATCATTCAAATTAGAATCCATGTCTTTTTCGTTAGATGGAACCCAAATATTTAGTAAAGTAAATCAGGATGGTTCATTGGAAAATACAGATGTATTTGAAATTCTACCTCCGTCTAGCATGGTCCCGGGCAATCACACAGTCAGTGTGTATCTGGTCTATAGGGGACATGGGTTTGGATTGTTTACTTATCTTAATCAATATAAATTTAAGGTAAAGTCGAGCTATACATTTTATGTAGAAGAGGGAAAGATTACGAAAGTTAAGGTAGTAGCTTATGAAAAAGGAAATCTCGCAACCGATTTAAAAGATAGGCCTGCTGTAAGATTTGATGTTGAGATAAAACCGGTAGTTGATGAGAAGAAGAGTATACCGGTTTCAGCAAAGTGAGAATAGGGAGTTTATGATTATGTCCTTAGTTATTAAAATTGTATTTGTTTTTATACTAATGCAGAGACTTATAAATGCGCAAGAGAGTATTACATCAAAGTTGGATGAATATGAAAGGAGGATCTTTTCTCTTGAGCAGACAATGAACTTTATTATTAAGGAGAATATAATTCCAGAGGAAATGGCTCTTGATATTGAAAGATTTTCGAAGAGGCTTGCCCGAGCTGAGACTTTGTTTTATTTGCAAGATTATCAATCGGCTTCTGTGTTAGTTTATGATCTTGTAGAGGAACCTTCTAATGAGAAAGAACCTCAGTATTGGGATGCGGTTCATCTGCTTGCAGAATCTCTATTTAGGATCAAAAATTACTATGGTGCAAAAAACTATTTTAGTAAACTTATTAATAAAGGTGATAAAAAGTATTTTTATACAGCACTCGAGCGAGTAATTCAGATCTCTTCTCTAACTAGTAACTATGAAGGGCTTGAGAAATATTTTAGTATTGTAAAACAACTTCCGAATTCGGCAATGACAAGTGGTATATATTTTACCCTGGGCAAGACGTTGTATAAAAGGGGGGATCTTACAAGGGCATCTGAGATATTTAACCTGATTGATAAGAACTCTGAATATTTTTTGAACTCCAGATTTTATTTGGGGGTTATTGAGGTAAAGAAGAAGAACTACGATAAAGCCTTAGGGATATTTAAAAGTATATTAAGTGTTGAACCACAGACTCCGGAACATAGGGACCTAAAGGAGCAAGCAATATTAGCTATTGGCAGAATTTATTATGAATTGGGTAAGTATCCTGAGGCTCTTGATGCGTACCAGGGTATACCAAAGGATTCGATTCATTTTGAAGCTGTCTCTTATACACATCT
>JAOAFA010000041.1 GCA_026416535.1 Deltaproteobacteria bacterium | reverse complement strand
ATGTATAGCTAGGGATACAAAGTTAGGTAAAGAGGAGATTACAAGGGATATCCCCGGTCTGTCGGAGGAGGCGTTAAAAGACTTAGATGAGAGTGGTGTGATAAGAATTGGTGCTGAGGTTAAACCTGGAGATGTGCTAGTGGGTAAGATCACACCAAAGGCAGATACGCAGTTGTCGCCAGAAGAAAAATTGCTTAAGGCAATTTTTGGAGAAAAGGCGGGAGAGGTAAAGGATACGTCGCTGACTGTCCCACCTGGGGTCAAGGGTGTTGTAATAGACGCCCATGTTTATACAAGAGAGGCGATAGATAAAGATGAAAGGGCCCGGGCTATCAGACAACAAGAAGAGGCAAGACTTACAAAGGAACTTAACGATCAAATTAAAATAATTAATGATAGTATATACTCAAGGTTGAGAAGAATCTTAAAAGATCATGAAACTAAAAATAGGGTCCAAGATCATACCGGGAAGACGGTGATCTCAAAGGGAAAAAAGTTGACTTCTGAGGTCTTGGCAGGGATTCCCGATGAGTTACTAGAATATATTGAGATTACTGATAGTAAAGTTCAAAGCCAGATTCAACAGATTATCGATAACAGGAATGAACAGATAGATATCCTAAAGCTTTATTACAAGGAAAGGACATCTAAGCTTAGTAGGAGTGATGAGCTCCCAACTGGTGTGATTAAGATGATAAAAGTGTATGTTGCGACTAAGAGAAAGATTCAAGTTGGGGATAAAATGGCAGGACGACATGGGAATAAGGGAGTTATTTCTAAGGTTCTTAGAGAGGAGGACCTCCCGTATCTGCCAGATGGAACTCCGGTTGATATTATTCTGAACCCCCTTGGTGTCCCCTCAAGGATGAATGTGGGTCAGATTCTTGAGACACATTTAGGTTGGGCAGCAAAAGGTCTGGGTCTTAAGATTGGTGAGATTATTAAAAAGATTCAAGACCCAGATAGAATAAGGAGAGAACTTAAGGCGATATACGAAGATGAAAAGATTTCTGAGGCACTTGACAATCTTTCCGATGAGGCAATACTCGAGCTGGCGAGAAGACTTGCAAAGACAGGCGTACATTTTGCTACACCGGTTTTTGATGGGGCAAGAGAAGAAGATATAAAGAAGTATTTGGCTAAAGCTGGTCTTGCACAGACGGGGCAGACCGTTTTATTTGACGGAAGGACTGGAGAACCTTTTGATCAGCCTGTGACGGTGGGCTATATGTATATGCTTAAACTTCATCATCTTGTGGATGATAAGATACATGCGAGGTCAACAGGACCTTATTCCCTTGTTACTCAGCAGCCGCTTGGAGGAAAAGCTCAGTTTGGTGGGCAAAGACTCGGAGAGATGGAGGTCTGGGCACTTGAGGCATACGGAGCGGCTTATACCCTTCAGGAGATGTTAACTGTCAAGTCCGATGATGTCATAGGTAGAAATAGGATGTATGAGGCTATAGTAAAAGGTGATAATACACTTGAATGCGGTTTACCTGAGTCCTTTAATGTGTTGATAAAAGAATTGCAATCTTTGGCTCTTGACGTTCAGCTTCTTGAAGAAGAGGCTGAGGATTTTTAATATAAACTTTTAACAAGGAGTATAGCCTTGAGAGATTTATTAGGTCTTTTTGAAAAACCGAGAGATCCACTTAGTTTTTCAGCTATGAAGATCTCTTTGGCTTCTACTCAGAAGATAAAAGAGTGGTCTCATGGGGAGGTCAAGAAGCCTGAGACAATAAACTATCGCACCTTTAAACCTGAAAGAGACGGTCTATTTTGTCCTAAAATCTTTGGACCTGTAAAAGACTATGAGTGTCTGTGTGGAAGGTATAAGAAACTAAGAAATAAGAATATGATATGTGAAAAGTGTGGAGTTGAGGTTATTCAGTCTAAGGTAAGGAGAGAAAGATTAGGTCATATTACACTGTCTACTCCCGTTGCCCATATCTGGTTTTTGAAGAGTCTGCCAAGTAGGATAGCAACGGTATTAGATATACCACCAAGGGATCTGGAGAAGGTCCTATATTGTGAGTCTTATATAATTATAGATCCACTCAATACAAACCTTACAAAAAAGGAGGTTATTTCTGAAGAAAAATATTTAAATTATGTGTCCCAATATGGGCCGGATTCTTTTAAGGCGGGTATGGGAGCTGAGGCGATCTTCGAACTCTTAAAAGAGATAAATATTGAAAACGAGTATAAGAATTTGAAAGATGAATTAAAAAAGGCTAATACGGATACAAAGAAAAAGAAGATTCAGAAGAGGATTAAGGTAATAAATGCCTTTAGAGAGTCGGGTAATAGACCTGAGTGGATGATTCTTGAAGTTATCCCTGTGCTTCCTCCAGACCTAAGACCTCTTGTTCCACTTGATGGTGGTAGGTTTGCAACATCAGACTTAAATGATCTTTATAGGAGAGTTATAAATCGTAACAATAGGCTAAAGAGACTGGTAGAATTAAATTCTCCTGATATAATTGTTAGAAACGAAAAAAGGATGCTTCAAGAGGCGATTGATGCCCTCTTTGATAATGGTAGGAGAGGGAAGGTTATTGTGGGTTCTAACAAAAGGCCCTTAAAATCGCTGTCAGATATGATTAAGGGTAAGCAGGGGAGGTTTAGGCAGAATTTATTGGGGAAGAGGGTTGATTATTCGGGTCGTTCGGTTATTGTTATTGGTCCGGAGCTTAAATTACACCAGTGTGGTCTCCCAAAGATTATGGCTGTTGAGTTATTCAAGCCATTTATTTACAACAAGCTGTTTGAGAAGGGCTACGTTACAACTACAAAGAGCGCTAAAAAGATGGTTGAGAAGGAGAGACCCGAGATATGGGATGTGCTGGATGATGTAATTAAGGAACATCCTGTCCTTCTTAATAGAGCGCCTACATTACATAGATTGGGTATTCAGGCGTTTGAACCAGTTCTTATAGAGGGGAAGGCTATTCAATTGCATCCACTTGTTTGCACAGCATATAACGCAGACTTTGATGGTGACCAGATGGCCGTTCATGTGCCCTTATCTCTTGAGGCGCAGGTTGAGGCCAGAGTGCTAATGATGTCAACCAACAATATTTTATCTCCTGCAAATGGCAAGCCAATCATTGTTCCAACTCAAGATATAGTTCTTGGAATTTATTACATGACAAGGGAGAAGCCTTATTCAAAGGGTGAGGGTAAGATCTTCTCCTCCTTTGATGAGGTAAGAATGGCTTATGATAGCAAACAGGTTGAACTCCATGCTAAGATTAAAGTAAGATACAATGGTAAAAGGATTGATACGACCGTAGGTCGGGTATTACTTTATGAAATTTTTCCGACTGCTATTCCATTTGAGCTGATAAATAAGGTATTGGACAAAAAAGGTGTAGGTGATGTCATTGATAAATGTTATCGTTTAACTGGAGAGAAGGAGACTGTTTTACTTGCAGATAGACTTAGAACAATAGGGTATACCTATGCGACTCTTGCAGGTATATCAATAGCAATTGATGACATGAAGATTCCGCCGGAGAAGGAAGAGCTCCTTAATAAGGCAATGAAGGAGGTCCAGGAGATTGAGGAGCAATATAACAGTGGTATTATTACACAATCGGAAAAATATAATCAGGTAATTAATGTGTGGGATAATGTAACGAATACGATTGCAAAGACTATGATGAAGCAGATTCAGACAGATTATTATTACCATCCCGATTACCCGGGTGATAAGTCAAAGGCGATTCAGGCGCAGTCGTTTAATCCAATTTACATTATGGCTGATTCTAAGGCAAGAGGTTCTGAAAACCAGATGAAGCAGTTGGCAGGTATGAGAGGTCTAATGGCAAAACCTTCAGGGGAGATCATTGATACACCAATTACTGCTAATCTTAGAGAAGGTCTTTCTGTGTTGCAGTATTTCATTTCTACACATGGTGCGAGGAAAGGACTTGCAGATACAGCTCTTAAGACAGCCTCGGCAGGTTATCTTACAAGAAGGCTTGTGGATGTTGTTCAGGATGTTACAGTTACTGAGTTTGACTGTGGAACCATGGATGGTATTGAAATGTCTTCTCTCATTGAAGGTGGTCAGATCATTGAAAGGTTAAGTGAACGAATATTGGGTAGAACAGCCCTAAATGATATTGTTGACCCAATTACCGGAGAAGTTATTGTAAAGGCAAATGAGGAGATAGACGAAAGACTCGCTGCCAAGATAGAAGAGGCTGGGATTGAAAAGGTGATGATAAGATCAGTTTTGACATGTAAGTCGAAATATGGTGTATGTGTTGAGTGCTATGGAAGAGACCTTGCAAGAGGTAGAAAGGTTAATGTAGGAGAGGCGGTTGGTATTATTGCGGCGCAGTCAATAGGTGAGCCAGGTACTCAGCTTACCATGAGAACATTCCACATAGGGGGAGTAGCATCTCGTAAGGCAGAACAGAGCAGTGTAGAGAATAGGTTTGAAGGGATTGTCAAATATTTCAATTTGAAGGTAATAACCAATAGGGAAGGCAAAAGTATCACAATGAATAGGTCGGGTGAGATATTAATCGTCGATGATCAGGGTAGAGAGAGAGAAAGATATCGTATTGTCTATGGGGCTATAGTCAAAGTAAAAGATGGGCAGAGGGTAAAACCTGGTACCAGGCTCGCTGAGTGGGATCCGTATGCTACACCTATACTATCGGAAGTGAGTGGAAGAGTTAAATATGGCGACATAATTGAAGGCGTTACAATGAATGAACAGGTAGATGAGATTACAGGTCTATCATCGAAGGTTATAATAGAATCTAAGGATCCTGATGCCAGGCCAAGAATATCTATTAAGGATGCCAAGGGTGTAACGCTACAGGTTCCCGGGACGGAACAGCAGGCAAGATACTTTATGCCAACCGGGGCCATACTTATGGTCGAAGATGGCGCTGAGATAATGGCAGGAGATATTCTTGCAAAGATGCCAAGAGAGACTACAAAGACCAAGGATATTACCGGTGGTCTTCCGAGGGTTGCTGAGTTATTTGAGGCTCGTAAACCTAAGGGTTATGTGATTATATCTGAAGTAGATGGAGTAGTAGAGTTTGGAAGTGAATTAAAAGGTAGGAGACAGTTAATAATATATCCGATTATAGAAGGTAAGTTGATGAAGGATGAGAGAGTAGTAAAGAGATATCTAATTCCAAAGAGCAAACATATTATAGTCCATCATGGAGACTTAATAAAGGCTGGAGAACCACTGTTTGAGGGTCCCATTAATCCACACGATATATTAAATGTTCTCGGTGAAAAACACTTGGCCAGATTCCTTGTTGACCAGATTCAAGAGGTATATAAATTGCAAGGAGTTAAGATAAATGACAAGCACTTTGAGATAGTTGTAAGACAGATGCTTAAAAGGATTAAAATAAAGGATCCAGGCGATACGGATTTTCTTGAGGATGAGCATGTTGAGAAGACTGAATTTGATAGAAAGAACGAAGAGGTCTTAATGCAAGGTAAGAGACCAGCTACGGGTGTTGCCCTTCTACTCGGAATAACAAAGGCATCTTTATCAACCGAGTCTTTTATATCGGCATCTTCATTCCAGGAGACAACTAAAGTCTTGACGGAGGCCGCAGTCAGTGGGAAAATAGATTACCTTAGGGGATTAAAAGAGAATATCATAATGGGTAGGTTGATTCCGGCAGGAACAGGAGTTAGAAGATACAAATATCTGGATATAGTAGTGAATGAGAATTTTGCACCGGCTGTAGAAGATAATAGAGAGGAAGAAAATAAGCCTGACACTCCAGCAAAGTAGTGATAAGTAGAAGAAGTTAGGAACTTCGGGTTTTTTGTATGATAAGGAATTTGATGCGAAGAATACCGAAGCTCTCCAGTTGGTTCTCAATTCGTATTTAAAAATCGTTAATTTTTAGCCATTCTACTTTTATTCTTTTGGTCTATTAAATCTCTTAGTGTCCAAGCTTTTATAGGTAGATAATGGTTGGTAGGAGAATTTTTTCGTGTTGTGTATATACAGAATTTTGAATTGTCTCTATGTAAGTCTTTTCTTAGTTTTTTATTTCTTGGCATTGTTAGTTGCAGTGATGTAGAGGAGGTGATCCTTAGAGATAGTCAGGTTGATGAGTATATTGGCGATTATGATTTTTACGATTTTTGAGATCCGATGAGGATATTTTGGATAATTTGAGATTTAAAGATATAGGTTTTTTAGAACAGTTAACGGAGACAGCAGAGATTTTTGCTGCTGCTGGTCTGATACAAGGGGATCCACAATGTGTAGACTTAGTGGTGCCATTAATTAAGAAGGCTCAGAATTATATGAATATTGATACATTATCACATATTCCTTTGATACAGATATATTGACTCCAAATAGGAGAATAACAAATGCATTAGTTGAGACAAAATCGAGGGGAGTGACAGTAAAGGTGCTTTTGGAATATTCGTCATTTGATTCAATCTTGAATATAATGTTATCCTCTATTTGGGGAATTGGGTCTATTCTGGCTTTGTTAATAATCACGAGTTAGGTATTATATCTAGTCATCCCATTGTTATGAGTGATGCTATTAATTTTAGTGCATTATTTAATTCTGGGGAGTAGGGTTGTTGATTACCTTTTTTATTTTTTCGATTATTACTTCCTCAGGTGCAGCCCCTTCTTGAAATTCTGAGTCATTTATTACAGTTCTGGGGACACCCATTACGTTGTACTTATTCCCTAATTCTGGAAATTCTGAGACTTCAATCATGTTTGAAGTAATTTTATTGTCGGAAAGGTATGCCAACGAATGTCCTATGTAGACAGCTGCAGGACAATATGGACAGGAAGTAGTAACAAATATTTTGAAGTCTATATTTTGAGGTAGTGATTTGATGAATTTAATCGAGCTATCTTTTAATTGATGTTTACCTGTTGAGACAAGTAGAATAGTTTCTAAAAACGAGCTAAATTCATATCCTGCTACAATCCCATAAAACCTTATACCATAGTCTTTTTTGTTCTCATCTAAGATGATTGTGACTGGTCTCATGTCCATGAGGTTGTAATTCTTTACTTCAGTTTCGTCTCCCAGTTCGAATTTAATCTTCTCAGTTAGTTCGGAGATTTCTGTATAAAGGGTTTTTGTCTCACTGCATGTAAGACAATTTTTGTCAGATATAAAAAGTTTGATGTAAACTTTTTTATCGAGTTCTTTGAAGATCTCCTTTAATTCGTTTCTTATGCTCTCATCCAATAGTGCCATTTTAGACCTCCTTAAATATTGTTTAAGTATCTGTAGACAGAGAGGGCAGCTTTTGCTCCCTCACCGGCTGCTACTATTATTTGCTTTTCAGGGACAGATGTAATATCACCAGCGGCAAAGACACCTTCAACATTGGTCCTACAGAATTCATCAACAATAATCTCTCCGTATTTGTTTAGGTTTACAAATCCTTCAACAAATTTTGAGTTTGGGACAAGCCCTATTTCTACAAATATGCCATCTGCCTCTAAAATTTTCTTCTCTGTGTTATTTGTTTTTACTTTAACCCCTCTTACTCTTTCATCACCGAGTATCTCTATAACCTCCGAATTGAATAAAATCTGTTTATTTTTAAACTGCTCAAATTGTTTAACTAATACGTAATCGGCTGTTAGATGGCTGGCTCGTTGAATTAAAGTTACATGTTTTGCAATTTTGGCTAATTCTATAGAGGCTTCAACTCCGGAATTTCCGCCACCTACGACTACAACTAGCTTATTTTTATACAGTGGTACATCACAAGTGACACAATAGGAGACGCCTTTCCCAGTAAATTCGGCCTCTCCTTTGACACCCAATTTTTTGTAACTCTTCCCAGCAGATATGATAACTGATCGAGATTTATAGATCCTGTCGTTGCTTGTGTAAATGGATAACAGTTTTTCATTTTTCATTATCTTTTTGACATAAATACCTTCTAATAGAGCCAATTCAAACTGCTTTATTTGTGATGAGAATTTGTTGACAAGTGCGGAACCCTCTATAAACCTGAAGCCCATGTAGTTTTCTATTGAATAAGTTTCTAGCATCTGTCCCCCTATGTCAAATGTAAATAATGCTGTCTTTAATCCTTTTCTTAGTGTATATACAGCGGCGGTCATGCCTGCTGGACCACCACCTATTATTGCGACGTCATATACCTCATTTTCTGAGGGCATGACTAATTTGTTATCCTCTCTCTCCCTCAGATTGATCCTGAAATCCATCTTTTTCCTCCGGTCCGTATATTAAGATGAATGCCCATTGATAAAAGATTCACGGTTAAAAGAAAAAAAAAAGGCACCCCAAAGGGTGCCCCAATATCAGGAAGATTTAGATTCTTTATTTCAGTTCACAGATAGGATTACAAGCTGGTGCCTTGACTTCTCCACCACATTTCTTAGCATAGTCAGCATCCTCTGGTTTCAGTTTCTTGATGCAGCTAATAGTACTGAACTTTTCGACAGGAGTCATGAGGTCTGCCATTGAGCCTTTGCCTCCAGCCATTACGATGTCTTCAAATTTCCAACCGTCCAAGAGCTTTATAGAGTGAATTGTGAGGTCTGAATCGGCTTTTACAGCACCATAACCAGATGGTAGAGCTGGGAGTGTAAATTCAGTTCCAACTCTGTCTGGAGCAATATAAATGAACCATTCATTCCCATTGTCGATCTCAACTGCATATCTGTAGAAAGTCGCACCATTTACTAGTTGAGTCTTGATCTTTTTATTTGCCCTGTCAAAGTAAGAACCATCTCCTCCCTCTGGGAAGCCAAGGAAATTGATTGTGGACAGGTCATAACTCTTCTCGACTTTCTTTACCATCTTGATGATAGCCGTGATAGCATTTTCTGTTCCACCGCCAAAATTGTTGAAGTCTATGGCGAGGAATGCGTAGACGTAATTATTGGTCTCAAACCCATTATAAGCAGGAGCCATTCGGAGTGCTAGCTGTCCGTCTGAGAGATTATCCGGATTGTTGGTGGGTTTATTGATCTTGCCATCACCGGGTGTCTTTGGGTCATCAGAATCTGTTGCTGCAGTTAGCCCCATTGGTACAACACCTAACTCTGGGATATAGATAGCACCGAGCCCTACCAACCCGCCAAAATATGTGTTGCGGATTTTTGGTAGCATTGGCATGTCAAAGATGCTCTTAAGTAGTAATTTCATTGTGAGGGTCATGTTAATTTGCTGGAATTTGTCAAAGTCGGGGATCTTTGGTTTGTCGGAGACGGGTTTATCTTTGCATGGTCCTTCTGTATATTTTGGTGTGTCAATTGTTGGGATTGGGTCGACTTTGATCGCTGAGGCAGAGCCATGACTAAATTTGTTAAACAGAGGTAGAATTGCTGCAAGTAGTTGGCCTATGTTCAAGTCGTCACCACCAGAAATAATCGGAGACAATAAATTGATAAGCGCTGTAATCTCTGAATCAGATAGACCGCCACCAAGTCCCCATGCGGATCTGAATCCGGCCTCGCAAGCAACTCTATAATTCTTCGGGATTAGATCATTAATACCGTATTTTTTAGCAGTGACAACAAGACCCGATGGTAGCTCAATACATTCATTAACAGATGTAGGCTCTGTGAGAACTATATTTTCAGCAAGCATCTCTCCAACAATTGTATTAAAATCAAAGTTTAGTAGATCCCCTGCTACGCTACAACCAGCTATGCCGAGCTCGATTGAGTGGTACTTGAGTTGTGAGAAGTCAAATTTCCCTCTGAATCCTCCTGCCTTGCTCAAGTCTGGCTTTGGTGGTAAGTAGACTACGTAATCACTCTTTTTGGCTCCGACAACGGATACGTAGGTGTAGTCTGCATGGAATACGTGGATATCCGCGGGCTCACTTGTAACTTCTACTTTTCCTGAGGAATCTGTTACTGCAGGTGACTTATCACCGACTACAACTGTTGCATTGGCAATTGGCTTCTGGGTCTTTTGATCAAGGACGATTACTCTTACATTATTGTTGCTTGTGGGCAGATAGTTCTTGACACTAAGTGTATTATCACAATCGATGTTACCTACTTTCGCGGAGATTACTGATACGCCTTCACTCTCACCGCCGGTAATTACGCCATTTTCATCGACTGAAACAGAGGCTGGAACCGATGATGTCCAAGTGAATTTTTGCCATGGAATAATAGTAGTTCCTTTGTATGCAATTGCATGGAGTTGGATCTTCTGCCCTTTATGAATAGTGCTGACTTTTGAAGTAATAACACATTTTTCCGGTGTCCCTGTAAAGTCACCACACTTACCAGCTACGCACTTTTGTGGTGCACACTCTTCGTCAGAAGAGCAAGCCGGGGCTATACATTCGCCCGATACAAGATCACAGATTTTACCATCTGTCCCGCAGTCTTTATCTGATTGGCATACGGGACCGCATTTTTTATCTGATTTACAGATGATGGGTTTCTCACCCTTTGCAGCCGGACAACAATCATCATCAACTGTGCAACTACCACCAATTTTTTCGCATTTCGCACATACACCTTCAAAGTTACACCATTGTGCATTTGGGGATTGACAACATTCATTGTCTTCAAGACAGGATTCACCTTCCTTAAGACAGGATACACACTTGCCATTTATACAAGTGTATTGATCACAGCATTTATTGGTGTCGTCACAGGATTCATTTTCTTTTCTACAACCTTGACCACCATTGGTATCTGTAAGTGTGATGTCACCACCGGCTGTATCTGTCGGTGTTGTGCCGCCAGAGCTCTCATCTCCATCACAAGCAATGAACACTGTGCTAAATACCATAAAAACAAAAATACTTAGTAATTTTACTTTACCTTTCATTAACTACCTCCTTTTAATGGTTCAAATCTTGTTTGCCCTCAAAAAACTTGCATCTCCTTGTTTCTTATTTTCACCTCCTTTCATTTAGTATGTTCTTCCTACTGTAACCTTTGTTGTAATTCTATATTTTTCTTTGGGAAGGGTCATTACTGAAAAAACTTTTATAGGTAGTAGATTCTTACCTTCCCCGAGTTGTCCACCAGTCTCTTGAGCTTTGGTAAAATAGGCATCTGATTCCATGGGTGTAAGAACTATCTTGTCAGAGTTGAAAAGTTTTTTGAGTATGGGTTTCAATTTCTTATCTTCTATGTGATACATCTTTTTCATATTTAAATCCTTATCTTTGCCGTCTGGGACTTTATCAACATCTATGTTATCCACAATAAACTGCGCTCCAATTACATTTGGGTCAACATAAATTTTTATCTTGAAGTTATAGTCTTTATTTTTGTATTCAAGATTTTTGAACCCTTTGCCATTAAATTCCCAACCAGGCATGTTTTTTTCAAAGAAGTCCTTTACCTGTTCTTCAGAAAATCCAATAATATTTGCACCAAATAAAGGGTTTATAAAGACAAATGTAAGTAAAATGCTAGAAAAGACTACTTTTGGCATAAACACCTCTTAAAAGTAGGATTTTATATTACAAGACAAATTTATGAAAAGCAACATAAATTGACATAATAATCTTTTCGTCTTGCCCTGAGGTTTTGAAAAATAAAATACATAGGTCATTATTTTGCCTCTATTTATAAGTTTTGCAAATTAAGATAATTTGCAAATTTTCCTTGACCTGAAAATCTCTTAGTAAGAGCATTTGAGTAATTGCAAATTAAGACGTAATGTGGGGAGTTCACATAGTATTTTTTTATAACTTTAATGAATAAAAAAGTCTTTTTGATATTTTAGGATTTAATTTGAGAAAGAGGATATCAAAAATGGTAATTAGCATTAAAATATATACATTAGATTTTGCAAATCATATATTTAGGTCTGGGGATGTTGATCAAAATCGACTTTATTTTTTACTATGAGAGATATGCAAGGGTGTTTTTTAGTTTGACTATTACTAAATTGATGGTAAACTTTTTGGGTTGATCTTTTAGTGGAATTTTAGGAGATTATTTTCAGTTTCTATTTTGTAATCTCTTTTTTAGGAGGTTTATACAATGGATAGGCAAAAAGTTAGTGGATTTTTGGTAGGGCTATTGTATGTCTTTATATTGGGTGTGTTTCTTAACCTTAGTGGTCTTCTTCATGGTTGTGGAGGAGATGAAACCACAACATCTGATGCTGAATTTGAGGTAGGGATTACAGATGTAAATATTTGTAGAACAGACTTTGATTGCCCTAGGGGTTATGTATGTGATAAGGCTGCACAGAAATGTGTACAATATGGTGGAGATGTATTATCAGATGCACTTTCTGATATTAAGGATGTTGAGGATATTAGGGATATTTTACCTGATGGAATTGAGGATGTAACGAGTGATGTTCCCTCTGATGTTGAGGTTATGCCTTTAATGGTTACGATTTATGATATCCAGGATGAGAGTAGTGAGAGACATCCTGAAGTTGGGACATATATTGTAGTTGGTGGGGTAGTGGCTACATCTCCATTGTTTGTAGTAAGTAAAAGTTCTGGCTTAAATGGCTTTTTTGTTCAAGAGAAGAATGGAGGACCTTATTCAGGAATATTAATAGTCGGTAAGAATAATGTAATCCCTGATGGATATGATGTGGAGATAGGAGATCAATTTGATATTTGGGGATATTATAGGGAATTTAAGGGTGAAAATGATACATATTCACTTTCTGAGATTGAGGCGACATTAGTTATTAGAATGGCAAGGGGTCAGAAGATTCCTGATCCGGTAAAGATCTCAGATCCATCTACTATTGCAACAGGTGGTAGTATGTCCGAGATGTATCAGGGAGTTCC
>JAOAFA010000084.1 GCA_026416535.1 Deltaproteobacteria bacterium | reverse complement strand
CGCCTTTGGCATCCTTTTACGCCTCTTGTAAAACCTCCTCTTTTTATCCGCTTTGTGTAGTCCTTCTTTGATGAGAAGTCCTCTTATAGTTTTATGACTAAGATTTATGTTATGTTCTTCCTCTAATTTATCCTTAAAGTGGAGGATATTGAGGTCATAGTAGAGACTTCTTCTAAGATTGAGTATCTTTTCTCTGAGTTCGGGTGTAAGTTTGAGATTATGGGGGTCAAAATATCTGTTTTTCATCGGAATACCTCCTTCTTAGATATTCAAACTTCTTAAGAAGAAGGTTATCATATATGTGACATTTCAAATTAGTAATATCCTGTGACATTTTAAAATAGAAATCACACATGTTCAATTTTTGGCTTGACTCCCCACAATAATTCTATTAGAAATTAACTTCTGATAACATCGCATTTTTAGCGAAAGGAGGTAATTATGAGGAAAGTGTTTATTATTCTGATGGTTTTTATTATCACATCGACATTTGCCTATGCCAAAAATTATGGAATGGCTGGGTGTGGTCTTGGCTCAATGATTATAAAGGAAGATGGCTTTGTCCAGGTATTTGCGGCCACTACGAATGGAACATCTTATAGCCAGACATTCGGCATAACCAGTGGGACATCAAATTGCACAAAGGATGGTGCTGTCCAATCAGAGAGGGAAAAGGAGGCATTTATTGAGACCTCTATGGCAGAACTCACAACGGATATATCAAGAGGCGAAGGAGAATATATAACAACACTTGCAAGCCTATATGGTTGTGACAAGAATGTGACTCCAAAACTTTTCTCGACCCTCAAAGGGAATTTTGAGGAAATCTCAAAAGCCTCCGATGCTCAGACAATGCTATCTACTCTAAATAGAGTAATTGCATCAGATGCTGAGCTTTCTAAGGCATGCACTAATTTATAATCGCAGGGTAAAATGGATGAATCCATCCCGAATGGTATCCCATTCGGGATTTTTTGTTTTAAAAGACATAATACTTTTTCTCACTCTTGTAGCTTGTATTTTTGAGCCAAATGTGAGAGACTTTTAAATGGTATATACCAGAGATAAATCTAACACATGTAATGTGTAGATTATTAAGCTACTTTCTATTAATAGTGTTATCTGAACAGGCTCTCACTGAGAGCGGTCTTCCAGGTCAGGTGGTCAGTAAAATAGAATCCTTACAACTTCATAATGACCCAATGTGGATTGCTCTTTTGCATTATAAAAAGAAAGAGAATAACGACTTTGTAAGTGAGGCAGATGGAGAGAATTTTTTTATCTCCCCAAACGGTAAAAGAAATCCCAAAGATGAACTAATAGCCACCATCCTTGCCTTCCTGCAACCGGAAGAGAATTACAGCGATGAGATTATGCATCCTCAGTGTAGATTTCCAGCTAGATATAAATGGATAAAATCCAAATTCAGTCCAGAGGAGATAATATTTAAGGATGTAAAATGTGAGAGGTTTGAAGAGTGGTCGTATTTACTTCGTCCCAAGGGGATGACCCTTGTGTATGCATCTGGATATCTCAATAACCCGGCCTCAATGTTCGGACATACATTTATTAGGCTCGATAGAAAGGAAAAGACTATAGAGACAGATCTACTAGCCTATGCAGTAAACTATGCGGCAATTCCTACCACTTCTAATGCATTCCTGTATGCTATTATGGGTCTTACTGGTGGGTTTGAAGGGAGATTCTCAACACTACCATATTACATGAAAGTAAAAGAATACGGCTCAATGGAACACAGGGATCTATGGGAATATCACATCAAAGTTAATGAAGAACAGATTGACTACGTTGTTAGGCATATATGGGAGCTAGGACAGACATATTTTAAATACTATTATATCGATGAAAACTGTTCATACCACATCCTCTCACTTGTGCAGATAGCATATCCAGAGATAGATTTTAGAGATTTTTTCTCAGTGTATACAGTCCCACAAGATACAATTAAATTCTTGTTAAAACACAGGGATATTATAAAAGGAGTTACGTACCGACCATCATTAAGATCTATCTCAGAACATTTGGTGCTTTCATTGGACAGGCATGAATTGGATATTGCCCTCAAGATCTCTAAATCTGACCGTAAACTCGTAGTCCCTCACGAATTGAATGAATTATCGGAGGAGAGGAAAGCCCAGGTTTTAGATGTAGCAGCTGTGCTTTACAGACTTCATAAAGGATATGGCCTACCAGAAGAAGAGGAAAAGAGAGTTGCCGAGGTAGAAAAAGAGATTTTGCTACTTCGCTCAAAACTAAACGTCACTTCAAAAAGGATGGAGACTAACAGGCCTCCATCACCAGATAACTCGCACGGACCTGCCATGGTTTCACTCGGTGCTGGGATAAGCACTGTCGGTTCATTTGAAAATATCGAATTAAAACCTGTCCTTCATGACCTCATAAGTAGAGAAGATGGATATGAACCTCTCACACAGATTGATATGCTAAAATTGTCCCTAAGATTTAATAATAGGTATGAAAAGGTATATGTAGATAGCTTCGATTTTATCAAAATATTCTCCATCGCAGAGCTGAAAAGCTGGATTAAAAAGTTAAGCTGGAACATTAAGTTAGGTACTGAGGCAGAGTACTTACATAAAACAGATGACCTTAAGTATATTGATTTTATAATAAGAGGAGGTCCGGGGATAGGTATTAGCACAAAGATTATTGGGAGAGAGACATATTTTTTGTTCTTCGAAAACAAGGTTAGTTCAGATATAAAATTCAATGTATCTATTTGCTCCGGTGCCTTAGGAGGTATCATATTTAAAGTGGCTAGTATCGCTGATAGTATAACCTATTATTCAGTCTGCCAAGAGATCCTTTCGTCAAGTAGAAACAAAGAATTGACGCATAGCATTCTATCAGAAATAGCTTTACACTTATCGACTTCAAATGACCTAAGGCTGCGTGGAAAGATATCCAATTTCGAATACTACGAATCAAGTCTTTCCTTTGTGCTATTTTTTTAATGCTTCCCATAAATGTATTTCAACATAGCGAACTGAGCAGCAACAAACATACAAGGATGCACAGGAGACCTTTTTGCTATGCAAAGAATCTGATCTTAAAAAGTTAGAGGCCAATCCTATTTAATTCTCATTTTTACCTCTCTGATTTCCTCACCAGTATGAGGTCATAAGTAATAAGATAGTGGTGAGAGTATCTCCATGAAAAAATAGAATTTGAATCAAAGATTGAATTTGAGCTTTGAAGTTGAGAAAAAATTAGAATCAAGTAAATCAAGAAGTCGGGGTCTACTCTAAGAAGATGGTAAAATTTTGAAGGAAGGGTATTTCAGCATACCTTATTTTATTCACATATCAGAAGACTATAAAATAGTCGAAAACAAAAAAGTTTATATTTAGGCTTGACATGTACTGTGACAAAATATAAAAGTCTATAAGATGTGTGATTGGAGCCCAAGGAGGTTTAAATGAAAAACTTTATTGCTATCCTTCTATTGTTAGCCTTTATGGTTGGTTGTGCAGGAGTTCAAAATTCGTGGTATTACCAGAGATATTCTACAAAGTACACAAAGGCAAATAAGTGGTCAATGCAATCAACAACCGAGATGAGTCCAATGGATATTTATAGAATATACGATAGTTATAATAGCTTGAAGAAAAGCACGGACTCGTCCACTTCATCAACATCATATTAAAACATATTGTCAGGAAGGAGGGTAATTATTATGTATAAATTAGTAGCTCTATCATTATTATTAGTATTTACTGGCTGCACAACAGTCCCAGCTCCTGTAATGGGGATCCTTTATACTGATGTTAAATTCCCTTCAGATGCCCCAAATTCAGCAAAGGTAGTAGAGAAAAAAGGTGAGGCTTGTGCTACTACAATCCTTGGACTTGTTGCAACAGGAGATGCAAGTCTGGCATCCGCCGCGGCTGAGGCAAAGATTACTCAGATTACAGCAGTTGATTATCACTCCACAAATATATTAATGCTCTATGGGAAATTCTGCACAATAGTAAGAGGCGAATAGAATATACCTTAGTTCTAGGGCTCATAAATCACACATCTTTTTTCTCATTAATCATCCTACATAAAAAACTGATCTTGTGGCTGTTCTTGAATACGTAATCAAAAATACATCAGAGGCTGAGCTAAATATTGTAATATTTCTGTTCTCTTTTCTAGAATATTTGCTGCCCATAGTTCCTGGAGACCTTGCCCTTGCATTTGGTATATTTATGTCAGTGTATGGGGGATATTCAACACCCCTAGTTTTTATGACTTCAATAGCAGGAGGAACAACAGGTGCGGTCTCAGCAATCCTCATAGGGAGATACGTTAACAAGAGATACAACAGTCAAAAACTAATCAAGTTACTAAAAAATGTAATTGCAAACTCTGATGAAAAAGTAACAATGGCTATTGAATTAATAAACAAATATGGACTCCTAATAATCATCATGAATAGATTTATTCCAGTGTTAAGAGGTCCAATTGTATTTGCTGCAGGCTATAGTGGGGTAAGTTTATTTAAAGCCATCAGTGGTTCTGTCTTATCAGCTGTTTTATTTAACATCACTATTGCAACAGTGGCATTTTTGGCAGGAAAGAATTTTGAAAAAATAAAAGCCTTCTTATCAATATATTTCAAGGCATTCATTATTCTTGTAATAATCACGTTTGTAGTTTATAAAATTACAGCGTATTATAAGAGGAGTAGGTCATGAATAATTCGAAAATCTTCTGTATGACGCTCATTATGTTAACTTTTCCACTCGGACTATATCCCCAAGAGACGTTAAACAAAGATAAAAAGATTTCTGAAGAATACTATGATTTACTTTTTGAGAAGAATAAAGTAGGAAAGGTTAGATTAGAATCATATTTGTCAAAGTATAAAGGTAAGGTAGTCTATGTTATAGAGGAGGAGATGCATGCGATTTTTTTAAGGAGTGGGACGGAGATGAAGACGTATTCTAAGTCCAGGACTCTTTCGGAGATGGATGATCTATCCCCCATTGGCTTCTGGTACGAAGCATCCGAAGGGAATATCAAAAGAACTACGATGGGATTTGTTTCTAAGGACCGGAAGAGTATAGAGTTTCAGATAGATATAGGTGGCGTAAAGACGACGAAAAAACTAGACCTCCCGCCAAATGCTATATTCTCAAATGCCTTTGAATACTATATTAGGAGAAGCCTCAAACATGGATTTTCTAAAAAACTCCCACTTATTATGGAAGCCGATGCAGACATTGTTGAGGGATTTACGCAGGTAGAACAACCAGAGAAGAATGAACTCCCTAATCTATGCCCCAATATTTCGTACAAAACAACTACAACAGTTGCTGGCATAAAGAATATTGAACTCAGAGATGCCTCTGGATGGCCTGTGTGCGTGATACTCCCCACAATCAATGCTATATTTTTACGAGTAGATAAAAAGAGGGCTGATGAGGGTTTTTCTCCAATAGATATATTTGAGCAATCACTTATAAAGCCTAATCGCCCCATAAAATCTGTACACAAGCTTGAAAAATTAAAGCTAAGGTTGACATTCACATCACTTGAAATACCAAATATAATTGAGGATGAGTACCAGAAGATAGTTAAGAGGGAGGGTAAGTCCATAATACTTGAGATAAAGAGAATTAGGCCTGATATAAATAAAAAAGTTAAATTCCCCGTAACTGATGAGAAGCTGAAAAAATATTTAGAACCTACGAGATATGAGCAGTCCACGGCGCAACAGATTATGGAACTAGCTGAGAAGTTTGCTGGTCAAGAGACGGATGCAATTGATGTGGCAATAAAGGTCTCAAATCAGGTTTATAATTTCATCAAAGGTGCCTCGCTCTCTAAAGGGTACCTATCAGCTCTTGAAGTCTATGAACAGCGGGTTGGAGATTGTACTGAGTATTCAGTATTCACCTCAGCGCTATTAAAATCCCTTGGAATTCCCACAAGGTTGGTTATGGGACTTGTCTATGTAGATGGGAAATTCGGTTTTCACTCATGGCTCGACTTCTGGGCAGACGGTTGGTATTCAGTTGATCCCACCCTCAATGAGGAATCCGTAAATCCAACTCACATTAGACTCTGGACGGGTATTGGCGAACCCTCAGAATTAAGAGGGGCATCTACATCTGCACTAAACTTTTTAAATAAAGTTGAAATAGAAGTTCTTGATACAGAATATAAATGAGATGACAGGCGAAGAATTACTAGAAAAATTCAAAGAATATCTTGAGATAGAGAAGGGGTATTCCGGACACACGCTTAGAAATTATATATCGGACATAGAATTATTTTTTGACTATCTCAAGAGTAAGAAGATAGAGGTCCTAAGTGAGGATGACCTTAATAGACTTGAGCCAATAGATATAAGAGGGTTTTTGGCCTCTCGATTTAGGATCAACAAATCATCAAGTACTCAAAGGAGACTTTCCGCTATTAAGACATTTTATAGGTTTTTACTCAAAAGAGCACTCATTACAAATAATCCCTCAGAGATCATAACCTCCCCAAAAGTAGATAAATCCCTGCCAAAGGCGATTAGTGTTGATGAGGTCTTTGCACTTATCCACTCCATCCCAAATGACAACGTCCTTTCACTTAGGGATAGAGCTATGGTAGAACTCATGTACGGTTCAGGATTGAGAGTCTCGGAACTCACCGCTATAAATGTTTCGGATCTGGATATAAAAAACGGCACATTAAGAGTACTGGGAAAAGGAAAGAAGGAGAGGATTGTCCCAGTCGGCTCATATGCGTCTCAATCAATAGATGAATATTTGGCGAGGAGACATGAATTGATAAAAAAGGATACAGAGGCTCTTTTTTTAAATAAAAGTGGTCAAAGGATTAGTACAAGGTCAGTTGCAAGGGTAATAAAGAAATATCTAACCACGTGCGCCATAAATAAGAACGTCAGCCCTCACACGCTAAGGCACTCATTTGCAACACATCTACTGGGCTCAGGTGCAGATATAAGATTTATTCAGGAATTGTTGGGTCATTCTTCTCTATCGACTACTCAGAGATATTCGAAGGCCTCTATCGAACACCTGATGCAGGTATACGATAAGAGTCACCCGCATGCAAGGTAGTTATTTAGGCTTTATAATCCCGTCCTTCACCTCTATCTTACCATTCCTTAAAAGATTTTCTAAAGGCATCATTAAATCTGAGACGTATACAAGGGGGGCATCCTTAAAAACTACATCCTCCAAAGTCCCTTTTGAATATAAAGACTCTGCTATATCATACACTGTATTTTTACCCGCCAATACCAGTGAGAGGACCCTCTTGCTTCTTCGCTCTATATAGGATAAAACCGCGTCAATAATCTTGAATTCCCTGGGTATGACTCCACCATGGCCAGGTAAAATACTATCATAGTCCAGATTAGACAGAGCCCTTAGAGAATCAGTATGTCTGCTCAGCATAGAAAGTCCTGTTTCTTGACCTCTGTCATACTCAATTACGGGAACCAATACTATCTTCTTAAGAATTGTATCACCCGTAAATAGGACCTTTAATTCCTTATCGTAAATACAAACCGAACCAGAGGTATGACCTGGCGAGTTTATTAGCTTTAGCGAATCTATCTCTAAATCAGAGTCTATAATAACAGTTTTATTTAAATTGAGAGAACAGTTGTAATACTGTCTTTCAAAGGAACGACAAAACCTTGAAAACATACTGTCATCGAATCCCCAATATCTTAAGTATTCCTTTATACGAATAAAATTCTTCCGATAATCTTCGAAACTATTGGAAATCCTTGGGTAGTCATCTCTTCCGAGATAAATTTTTGCACCAGTAAGAGCCTGTATTTTTGAAGATAGAAAAGAATGATCCTTGTGAGTGTGAGTCAAAAACACATGTTTTATGTCTTGGAGTTCTATTTTATGACTTCTTAATTCGTTATATAGATTGTCAAAGTCGTTCTCCGGGTCGAAACCGCCACAGTCTATCATAGCATATCCAAAGGATTTTTTTACTATATATATATTTGGCTTTTCAACTCTCAAACCAGGGTAATTTATTGTGATGGTAATAATATTGAGGTCTTTACTAGGCGATTTTGGTTTCATTTAAATAAGGGCTGTTGAGAAATACCTTTCAGCCCTGTCTGGAAGGACCGTTACTACATTAAATCCCTCTCCATATCCTCTCGAGACTCTTATGGCCGCAAACATGTTTGCACCAGATGATGTCCCAACTAGTAATCCCTCTTCGCGGGCCAGCATTCTAGTTGTTTCAATCGCCTCCTCATCCGTTACAGTAATAACCTCGTCTATCTGTCTTGTATCTAGAATTGCTGGGACAAATCCATCCCCAATCCCCTGTATTTGATGTAGGCCCGGCTCATGACCCAAGAGCGCCGACACATTTGCCGGTTCTACGGCTATTAATTTTATTTTTTTGTTCTTCTCCTTTAGGAATTTTCCCACTCCCTGTAAAGTCCCTCCCGAACCGACCCCAGCAACAAACGCATCAATCTTCCCACCAGTCTGAGCCCATATCTCCCTTGCTGTATGATTATAATGACAGAGTGGATTTGCTTCATTAGTAAACTGACCTGCCACCCATATTCTATCATCTGAATTCTTAAGACCCTGAAGATATTCCACGGCCCCTTGAATGCTCTTCTCTGCCGGGGTTAGTATCAACTCCGCACCTAACGCCTTTATAATCTTTTTCCTCTCCTCACTCATGTTTTCTGGCATAACTATAATTACTCTATATCCTTTAATTCTACCCACAAGTGCGATTCCAATACCTGTATTACCAGATGTTGCCTCAGAAATAATGGAATCGGGCTTTAATACGCCTTTCCTCTCAGCATCCTCGATCATAGCAAGTGCGACTCTGTCCTTAATTGAACCCCCGGGATTTAAGAACTCAGCCTTTGCAAAAATGAATCTCCTCTTTTCAGAAAGAAATCTTATCAATGGTGTGTTCCCAATCAATTCATATATGTTCTTCACAAACCAATCACCCCTTTTCTTTACTCGCTTAATGGTGGATAAGCTGGAGTAAATATCTCTGCAGACTGTAGAGAAGATTTATTAGCACCCATCTTCCCATTGTCTCCGCCAACAACCAATACTTCACCTGTAAGTAATATACCGAAGCCGAAATCGGCTCTTTGAAATAACATCTTGTTTGGCGCATATCTCGGCTTTGTAATCCCTTTCTTTTTATTTACAGTCATGTATTCAACGGAGTCTGTAGTATAACCTTGGGCTGCACTAAACCCTCCAAAGATTACTATATTGTCACTCTCCCGATTAACCACTACAGCGCCGAAATCAGCCCGTGGGGCATTTAAATCCGTCCCACTTATAAATTGAGGTCCATTTGGATTAGTAGGATCGAGTATCTCTACGCTTGTTGTTAGACTCTTATAAACATCATTGTCTGGGCATTGACAGTCAAGAGATGTAGAACCAGCACACCTATCAAACCCTATACAGCCATATCCGCCTAAAAATACTACAAAGAAATTGTGAAATTCTTCATCTCCATTGCCGATTGGCTCCGACCCGGTCATTACTGCCACTGCCTGATGACCATACCTTTTCTTAGTCATCTTCAGTGACGTATTATCCTTCTTTCTAACTACATCAAACCTATAGTCCGTACAATTCGCATTTGCACAGCCAAAGATCTCCATCTCGTCATTTATATAAAGTTGCGTATCTACCTTCTTTATGCCACCAGCAATGAGTATCTTGTCAAATCCCGAGACAGGTTCTCCCTCTATAGTGTTGTATCTTAATGGTAGATATGTCGCCGTGTGACGAGATCTTGCATGGGTCATCCTGTGATATTCTTTTCCTGTTAGTTTTGAGAAGGTCTCTGTCTGGGTATCAAATATCTCTACCGTATCCAAATACGCCTCGACCTTTCCATTAACCTTATTTTCACCCCCAATTATTATTATCTTCCCATTTTGCATGAGGGTAGCCGTATGATACATCCTCCCCTCTTCCATTGTGCTTGATAAAAACTCGACCTTCTTACTCTTGACGTCATATATTTGTGCTGTAGCTACGGATGAGGCAACACCGTTTATGAATGTTTCTCCACCTGCAATGAGAACTCTCCACTCTGGATTTTCTTTGGTGCCTTTATTGTAAAGTGTGGCTGTATGATATGCCCTTTTACCATATTCCTTTATTTGGTCATCTATCTCAATCTCCTCAAATGTGCCGTTCTGTGAATTATAGAGGAACAAGCTAGATGAATAGAACTTTGTTGATCCACTCACACTAACCCCTCCTACAATCAGTACATCCCCATTCGGTAAAGGGGTAACAGTAGTACCTTGTAATCCGAGACTTAGATTAGAGCACTCTTGTTGTGAAAAATCTGTAGTTTGAGAAAATGCGTCTGTCCCAGCAATGAATATCGGTATTTTAATGTTTGTGGGTGAGTTTACTGTAACATCAAAGAGTTTAGATGCACCTCTTAGAACCATATTCCCTTTATCATCAAATCCTTCAACTAAGATCCTAACATTCTTTGAAAGCGGAATATCAAATACCCCCTTACCACCACTTTCGTATGGGTATCTTACACTTGTCAACACCTCAGGTGCAGTATTTGGATCCTCTTTAGTTGCTACAAATGCTATTTCAGACAGATTATCCATAGGATTTTTGAAATTTTTGCTGTCAGATATGCACGGTGGGATGAGATTTATACTAATTGAAATTTTGTCTTCAGGACAACCCGTAATTATTAAACTTAATACAATAAGAACTAAATACTGGCTTACTTTTCTATACATATGTCTTCTCCTTATGGTAGTGTAACAGAGATTCTACCTCTATCAGGCTCTATACTAGATATATACAGATATGTTCCAACTCCTACTCCAACAACTACTACACCGACGGCCGTCCAAAACCATGGGCTTTCATACCACCTAACTGGCTTTTCAACTATTACAACAGATGAATCAATCTGTCCCTTCTGCTTTAATGTCCTACCTTTACCAATGTCGATCCCACTGCCGGGCTCCAAAGGTTTTTTCACATCCGGGATTACAGCTGCTGTCTTCTTCTCTTCCTTTTTTGGTTCCTCTCTTACCTGTTGTTGCTGAGGTTCTTCTTCTTTTATGGGGGCTGTGTATAAAGGTTGGGGCATCCCAACAGGCCCAACAACAATTTCTTGGGGTTTTTCGGTTTTCCTCATAATACCCGGATATAACAAAATTACGCTCTGCTTTATACTCTCTGGGAAGGTCTCAATCTTCTTTGTTAATTCTTCAACTAATTTATATATTTCAATAGAGGCACCTAACATATCTACGTCTATTGTAAGTGTCATAGTCTGAACGACCTCTGTTGTCTTCACCTTCATAAAAAATGAATTTATCTGATAATTATTCTCAACTTTTATTATACCTCCGAAAAGGACGTAGTCGGCCTGCTGCTTATTAGCAACCTGAACTAGAGCCTCCCTAGCTGCTGAATCAATCCTATTATTCCTAAGCAGATTTGCTGCTGTGTACTCTGGACCACTTCCACCTTCCTCTTCTCCAGAAAAATCAACATTTACCTCAAGAGTCTGATTGGGTAGGACATTTACAATTTTATAAAAAGGGGTTTCCCCCGTCCGCTCTATCCTGAGATAATGCTCCCCTTTAATAACCTCTTTTAACAGTGCAGGTGTTGTTCCAACTTGTTTGCCGTCTATAAAGATTACAGCTCCGGAAGGATTCGAAGTAACCTTAATCATACCTCTGGGCATCTGGTAAGTCTGCTTCCGAATCCCGTCATAAATCCTAAGATAGAGTGGAGGATATTGAGTTGTATCTATCTCTTTAAATGGGTCAAGTCTCACAGACTTCCTTATATAAGTCTCACCTTCATCCTCCATTCCTGTACCGAAATATGCAACTGAGAGAGCAAGATATGCATCTGTTAAAATGGATATATCCTCAAGATACAGAAGATTTTTTTCAAGGATACTTATAGCATCCTTTAAGGGTTTAATTGCCTTTTCAAATTCTTGATTCTTTATCTCTTCTATACCCACCTTTGCCTTCTCGACCCCTCTTGCGATAGCATCTCTATCTATATTTGGTTCTACAGGCCCAGTCCTTTTTCGCGTGACAAGTTTTGGACCCTCGATTGCCTGGAGGGAATCCGCATTTTTCATCTCATTAGTCAATAGCTCTGTAAACTGATTGGCTACCTCAGGTGGCACAGATTGGTAGACAGGCTGGTATGGGAATATCAATACCTTATTGAATTGAGCCGCGAACACCGGTACTGGCATTGCAAAACATGCAAATAATAATACACAAAAAACTCTCTTTTTCATTCTTCAACTCCTAAAAGCTTAAGAAAATTAGACTTTTGTTATCATAAAGGTGAAAAAGAGTCAACAATTTGAGATAGGCGATATTAACATCTAAAAGATGAGAGAAATCATATTCAGATGACACTGGATCTACAAGCTACCTCTGAATACCTTCTAACAACTCTGTTATTTGCATCAACAAGAATGATAGTAGGTCTATGAGCAGTTGCCTGAGATGCTTCCACATAGGCAAAAGTGGCGATTATCACTAAATCTCCCTTCTTTGCCCTATGAGCTGCGGCACCATTTACAATTATTTCACCTGAGTTGGGCGTCCCCGGTACTGCATAAGTATTGAAGCGTTCTCCATTGGTCACATTCCACACCGTAATCTCCTCATAAGGAATTATACCCGACTCTTCCATTAATTTTGCATCGATGGTAATACTACCCTCATAATGAAGATTGGTCTCAGAGACAATTGCTCTATGGATCTTTGATTTAAGCATTCTTATAAACATATTCACGTCCTTTCTGTGTCCCGCGCATAGCTTGCTGCAGGCACCAAGTTTAATTTTACCAAATATTTACTGTTTATTCAAGCTTTGTAACCTCAGAAGAAGTCTTTTGAGATCGTTTTTCAATATATCATCTTTAAGCTCATTCATTTTAGCCTCAATCTTGGGGAGCATGATCTTATAATACTTACCAGAGAAGTTAAAGAGACCCTGCAAAATTGCAAATTTTACATCGTTGTCCTTTTCAGCACTGAGCAGGTCAGCAAGTGTATTTACTGCCTCCTCAGAGTCTATCCTACCGATCATATAGGCCGCCTTTTCTCTTACAATCTTGTTCGTATCTGACAATTTACCTTTATAACAAGCAAAATCCCACCTACACTCTTTTGCTATATCGACCATCACAGCATATTCCTTGATTACCTTACTTATATCAGGGTTCTTCTCCTCTTTCATTACCTTTTCATAGTGAGCAGCATCCTTGTCAGTAGCGAGTCTCGCTATGGTCTTGACAACCTCTTCTCTTCCTTTCCTCAATATATCCAGTTCCTGTTGTGTTGCGCCTTCCTTTTTGTATTTCTCAAGGTCAGGTTTTTTTGCCCCTTTGACTAACTGAGGGATCACGGATGTATCACCTATTAGATTCAATGCTAGAAGATAATGCGCTCTTACTGAAGGATCCTCCTCATCCTCTGCAAGTTTTGCCATTATAGGTGCCGCCTTTTTTGACTGCATTCTGCCGAGTGCAAAAGCGGCCTTTGATTTAGCAATGGGATTGTCCTCCTCCGATTTTATCATCTTCAGAAGGGCATCTTCTGCGGAGATATCACAGATATCGCCTAATGTCTCTGCAGCTTTCCCCTCGACGGCTCCTATCACAAAATTTGATTTCTCTGCTAATTGTCTGACCTCTTCATTCTTACCCAATAATGTTTTTATAAGCTCCGGCACTGCTGGCTTCCCAATCTTCTGCAGTGCCTCATTGGCCTCAGGGTAGACAGTCCCTTGTCTCTCCACATACATTGCCCTGATTAGGGCTGGAACAGCCTTGGGGTCGCCTATCTCCCCAAGAACGTAGATTGCATCAGCCCTAATTGCCTTGGAAAGATTGTCATTCCTTACTATGGCTATAAGGGCATCAACCGCATTTTTATCCTTGAACGTCTTCTGTGCCTTAACAGCAGCGGCAAGAACAGGTGCAGATGTAGAAGACAAGAGTTTAATAACAGCTGGCTTGGCCGATTCCTCCTGCATCGCCGCAAGGGCACCCAGAATCTTCTCATTTATCCTGTCATTCTCTCTCTGTTCTTGAATATTGTTTGAGACCTCAAATACCAAACCCTCAAGGAGTGTTGGAGCCACACTCCTATCGCCTATCAAACCCAGTATCTCAGCAATGTCTGCCCTCAAAGACTTGTCCTTCTTAAAAAGTTCTACAAGCTGGGGCACAACACTCTTATCTTTAAGTTCCATTAACGCCTTGACAGCGTCTTGTTTTAGTTGAACATCAGTGAGTTTTTTTACCCAATAGGATGCTGGTTTCCCCTCCCCAGGCTTTTTTTCTAACTTTTCTACAAACTTACTTGCCTCCTTGTCACTTACACATCCATAAAAAACAGAGAAAATAATAAATAAGCAAAAACTACTTAAAAGAACACTTCTCTTTCTCATCTCTACTCCCTTCGCAAAAAGGTCATTAATAACAAATAGTTACCTCATAAAAATATTAAAAAAGTTGGAAGTAATACTATCATTATTCAATCCTGTGTCAATAAAAATCATTTTTCTTGTTACATGATCATAATTGGACCTCCAATTTGCTATTTGGAAACGTATTAAATTTAAAGGAGATAAAAAAACCTTACTGACAATGCCAATAAAAAACTCTTGATATTAAATTCATAAACCAGCAACTATGGATTATACAAAGATCGAAAATTAGCTCTTTTACATACTTAGTTATTTTTAACTCTTCTTGAACATATCAATTAAGGTTGAGCTAACGGTTGCAAATCTTGTGCGACTTGATGCCCAATCTCTTAGTGCCTTGATATCCTCTTCATATGTCTCATAGAGTGGGACTGTCTCCCTAATTGCTACCTCTATGTCTCTATCGGTCAATTCCCTCTTTTCAGAAAACGCCTTAAATAAGGCAGCGATTATTACCTGCTCGATCTCAGCTCCACTGAAGTGTTCCGTAATTTTTACAAAATCTGAAATCCTGAAGTTGTCTGGATTGCGCCCTCGCTTTCTTAAATGTATTTTGAATATTTCTTCTCTCTCGTGAACATCAGGCAGGTCTATGAAAAATATCTCATCAAATCTGCCTTTTCTAAGTAGTTCCGGAGGAAGGTTTGATACATCATTGGCCGTTGCAACTACAAATACAGCCTCTTTCTTTTCCTGCATCCAAGTGATGAACATACCAAAGGAGCGAGAGGTAGTTGCCTCGCTATTCTCTCTCACACCTGAGAATCCCTTCTCTATTTCATCAATCCATAATACAATAGGTTCAAGAGAGCTTGCAACTTTGATTGCGTTTCTCAATGCCTCTTCTGGTGTGCTTTCTGTAGTATATAGCGAGGACATATCTAACCTCAGAAGAGGAAGCTTCCACATATTAGCAATTACCTTTGCCATTAAAGATTTTCCGCACCCCTGGACACCCAAAAGTAAAAGACCTTTTGGTGGTGGTAATCCAAACCTTCTTGCATCATCTGAGAAAGCCCTCTCTCTCTCCACAAGCCACTTTTTAAGTTCAAATAGGCCACCGACCGAACTAATGTCCTCCTCAGGATCTATGTAATCGAGCATGTCGTACTTTCGAATAATCTTCCTCTTTTCTTCGATGACAAGATCGATATCATCAAGTCTATACTCACCGCCCTTAGCAAGGGCCCTATTAAACACCCTGTATGCCTCCACTATTGTTAGTCCTCTCGATGCCCTTATGAGGGTCTCAACGAACTCTTCAGGAAACACCACACCTCTCTCCACGAGAACCGTATTGAAGACCTCCCTCAGCTCTGCATAGGTCGGGAGAGGTAGGTCAATAACAGCAATCTCTTTAGATAACTCCAGAGGAACGACAAATACAGGAGAGGAGATTACGACCAATGAACCCTTAGTAGCAACTAGATGCGTAATATCTCGCATCACCCTCATTACAACAGGGTGATTGATAAAGACATGGAAGTCCTTTAGTAACACTAACCTCTTTTCACCAGTTGCGATCTGCTCCAACAAGTTGAGAACAGAGAAAATTGGCTCATCCTTTACAATACGATTGTTTTTAGAAGAGGCGCTCCAGATCTCCATAGGTATCTTCATCTGATTAGAGATCTCAGATAATATTGACATAACCCTTTCTTCTTCAAATGTGATTATGTACACGTATGGATATTTAGAATTGTAATATGATAGTATCTCTTCCCTTAGATCCATAGGCCTTCTCCGATTATCTATATTGTGACCTGCAAGACTTCTTCTACTGTCGTTATACCTTGTGCGATCTTCTTAATCCCATTTTCTCTCAATGTACTCATCCCATCAAGGCGAGCCGCCTTGAGTATCTCTTTTGCATCTGCCTGCATATTTATGAGTTTCCGAATCTTATCATTTATTACCATCAACTCAAAGATGCCTGTTCTTCCAAAATAACCCGTAAATCTACATTTTACACAACCCTCTCCATAGTATCCAACAAGCCTCGGTGTCTGACCCTCTGGGACTTCTATACCCAACATTTGCACTTGGTCAGGTGTAAGCAATGCCTCCTTTTTACAGCCTGGACATATGACTCTAACTAATCTCTGAGCTACTACACAAAGTAGTACAGATGACAACAGGTATGGTTTGACACCGAGTTCAAGCATCCTACCTATGGTAGATGCGGTATCATTCGTATGGAGTGTAGAGAATACAAGATGCCCTGTTAGTGCCGAATGAACCGCCATCTCCGCCGTCTCCGGATCCCTTATCTCTCCAACCATTATTATATCAGGATCCTGTCTCAGGATATGTCTCAGCGCATTTGCAAAAGTGAGGTCTATCTTGGGTTGGATCTGTGTCTGGTTTAGATTGTCATATACCATCTCTATTGGGTCCTCTATGGTTGTAATATTGACACTCGGTGTTGCAATCTCTCTCAGAGTAGAATAGAGCGTGGTTGTCTTTCCAGAACCCGTAGGTCCCGTGACGAGTATCATACCATTGGGCGACTCTATGAGTTGCGAGTACTTTTCTAGTTCATCATCTCCAAGTCCCAGCTCAAAGAGTTCTTTCGTCATAACATCAGGATCAAATATCCTGATTACTACCTTCTCCCCAAAAGCAACGGGGAGAGTACTGATCCTAAGCTCTACTTCATTATCACCAAAACTCGTCTTAATTCTGCCATCTTGAGGTCTCCTCTTCTCTGCTATATCCATACGCGCCATGGTCTTTATTCGAGAAATGATGGCATTGTGAACAACCTTGGGAAGTTTGTAGATATTATGTAAAACCCCATCTATCCTAAACCTGACCTGGGAAAAATCTCTCTTCGGCTCTATGTGAATATCCGATGCACGTTGATTAAAGGCATAGTGCAAGATGTATTCTACGGCGTTTACTATGTGTTTATCAGTATATTCAATCTCGTTTAAAGACTTTAATTTTACATATTGTTCAAGATTTGATATGTCCACCCCTTCGTTTATCTGCTTTTCTGCCTCCTTCACAGATCTTTTAAAACCGAAGAACTCTGTTATTACACTTAGAATGTCAGTCTTTGAGGCAAGGACTATATTTGTATTGAATCCTGTTATCCTTTTTACACTCTCAATAAGCTCTGTATCAAATGGATTATGAACTGCAATACTGATATTCCCATCCTTTATGTCTATGGGTATCACAATGTGGGACCTTGCAAACGGCCTTGAGAAAACGCCTGTTACTACATCGGCATTGAGTTTTAATGGATCAATCTTAAGGTATGGTAGATTTAATTCTTCCGCGATTATCTTCACTACATCATCTTCCGTTAGCCTCTGACCTTTATAAATAATTTGGGCTGCCTCTACTATCTCTGGGGGAGATGGTTCATAACGGATATACCTAATCCCGTCCTGAAAATAACCTTTATTTTTAATGATCAATGCCTTAAATCTATTTTCTGCTAAAAGGAGTTCTTTCTGCTGCTCCTGAGTGATTATACCTCGCTTTGCCAACAGACCTAATACATAAGAAAATGTAAACTGAGACTTGGTAATTATGTTCTTACGGGGTTGCATCTCTTATTTTCTCTCCTCTTTCTGAGTCTCTTCTCCCCTGTCTCTATCTCCTGCCTCATTCCTCTTAATACCCTCTTTTAATATTTGTGGATTTAGCATTTTTGGGAACTTTAATTTAAATACGGCTTCCGGTATTACTTTTCCATCTGGTGTCTGGATAAATCGAATGTTGGGGCGAATAATGTTTGAATCAAGGGTGTCATTAGTTTTGTTCTGTGATGTCTCGGCATCTTCAACCTCAATACTAACAATCCCTTCCTGCTCGACTACCTCGGACCCTTCTGAGCTGTGTCCTTCTTCTCTGGAGCATTTCGAACAATTCAAGAAGAAACCAATAATAATTACTGTAGATATAACAAACCTAAGCATACACAGAATCTCCTCTTAATACCGTAATTATAAATACTATCATAAATTGGGGACAATGCAAATTTTAGCGCCCTACCTGGATAGGCTCGAAGTGCGCAGTGAAGTGTCTCAGATGTTTTGCTTCATAAGTTATTCTATACCCACCTATGTCTTGAGCCCTATTTTTAATCTCACTGGCAATATTTGCTATGTAATCCATATGACTCATGGTGTACACCCTTCTAGGGATCGCCAATCTAACAAGTTCAAGTGGAGCCGGTTTAAACCTCCCAGATTCTTCTTTCTTACCAAACATTACAGAGCCTATCTCCACAGTCCTAATTCCTCCCTCTCTGTAAAATTCAACAGAAAGGGCCTGAGCGGGGAAATTCTCCGGTTTGATATGAGGGAGCAGCGAGCCTGCGTCAATGTAGACAGCATGACCACCAGTTGGCTCAATTATGGGAATATTATTTTCAAGGAGTTTTTTACCGAGGTATTCAACCTGACCAATTCTGTAGGCAAGGTACTGCTCATCTAAGACCTCATTTAATCCTACTGCAAGTGCCTCCAGATCTCTACCCGCGAGCCCCCCATAAGTTGGGAACCCCTCTGTTAGGATCAACATATTCTTCGCCCGCATTGCCAATTCTTCATCATTTAGAGCCAAAAATCCACCTATGTTAACAAGCCCGTCCTTTTTAGCACTCATTGTACAACCATCTGCATAACTAAAGATCTCTTGGGCAATCTCAAGAATGCTCTTATTCTCATAGCCCTTCTCTCTCTTTTTAATGAAATAGGCATTCTCAGCAAATCTACATGCATCAATAAACAATGGGATCTTGAATCTCGAAAGTAGCCTTTTCGTCTCTCTAATATTTTCCATAGAGACTGGTTGTCCACCACCTGAGTTGTTAGTTATGGTCAGCATGCACAGAGGGATGTTTTCAGGACCAAACTTTTTGATCGTCTCTTCAAGCTTGTTTAAATCCATATTCCCCTTAAACGGATGTCTTACACTTGGGATCTTACTCTCATCTATGGCAAGGTCAAGTGCTACAGCCTCATTATACTCTATCAGAGCTCGTGTCGTATCAAAATGTGTATTTGATGGTATCACCATACCTTTTTTAGCTACCAACCCGAATAAGATCCGCTCAGCCGCCCTACCCTGATGCGTCGGAAGTATGTATTTGAAACCCGTGATCTTCTTTACAGCCTCTTCAAATCTATAAAAGCTTGTAGCGCCTGCATAAGATTCGTCGCCAATCATAATTGCAGACCACTGGTTGGCGCTCATCGCACCTGTCCCGGAATCTGTCAGGAGGTCAATCATCACATCCTCAGCCCTAAGTAAAAAGAGATTATAGTGAGCCTCCCTAATCTTTTTCTCCCTCTCGTCTTTCGATAAGATTCTTATTGGCTCCGTCATCTTGATTTTAAAAGGTTCGAATAACATCTTACGACTCCTTAAAATCCTTTTGTGTAATCAAAAACTCATTGGTAAATATTACATATTACAAACGATTTACTTATTATCAATAAATTTCAAAAGAGAAAAGCAAAAACTTCTCAATAGCAAATTTGACAGGCACTTTGAGATTTTTATGTATGTAATTGAGGGCATTTAAAAACTTTTGTCCACAACCAAGTAGCAAGGGTAGATCGAGGCCTTCTAAGATGAGAATGCTTGAGGTAGCAACCGCGAATGCAAAGTATGAAATATATGGGGAAGCTATTTAGGAAAGTAACAAGTCATACTTTGTAGCCATTGTAATGCAAATTAAACAGGGACGCTTGTACGTACGTAAATTTGGGCCTTTTCTTACTAAATTTTTTGTATACAAGATTAGAAGCTTAGGAATATCCTTAAATTACAACGTTTTTCACTCTGTCCTCTCACTTTCATTTGCTTTTTCTTCAGACTTTTTTTGCTCCTCACTCTTCTCTTCAACCCCCTTTTCCTCTTCAGGTGGTTTGTACCTTAAGACTATATTTTTACTGTAAAGGAGTTGCAAGAATTCATCAACTACTGCCTCAATTTTATCTCTTGGGCCCTCATTTATGAAAAGGATATAATACCCCTCTGTCTTCCTAAGTCTTTCTAATTCTTCCATCTCAGACTTTGAAAGTGGCCTCTGGTAATCCTCTGAAAACTTTACATTCTCTGGAGGGTTAATTAGATATACATATCCTACGTTTAGATTTGAGTCAAAACCATCTGTCTTTATCTTTATTCCTCTAAGATTCAGAGTTACATTAGGAGCCAGTTTAATCCCTGCTTTGGAGAATTTGTATCCTATAATCTCTCTTACTTCTTTCGGACTCAAGTGTCCCTCAATTTGAGGTTTATAGTCCTCAGGCTCAATATTTTTAATCCTACATGCAAAAATAAAGCAAGAAAAAACCAAGAAGATGCAGAAAAAGCCCTTCATATTCAACTCCTATTTTTGTACTATTGAAAGCCTTCCCCCATAATAGTTATTTATTACGGGCATAAGCTTATCATCTACAATGTTAGTCTTAGAGGTAACAATGTCTATTCGCCCAGCCCGTACCATTTTTATCTTGAACCTTATAGATACAAGTGGTTTTTTACAGCTTAATAAGAAGTTGGGGCTTTCTCCCTTATTTGTAATAACACCTATTATCTCACCTCTTCTGACAGTAAACTTATTTATAATTCCAGGTGGGAATTCTGGATGTGCGCTTATAGTCTCCACCTCAAGCACATCATCAGGGAAGCTTAGCCTATAGTAAAGCCCGTAGAAGGATAACTTCATACTATTATCTCCTCCCAAGAGCATATCAATGACCATAAATTTTTCGTCAACCATTGATGGGATTAGGGCTACTTCACCAAATAGAGGTTTAGGATTGTCGGGTTCAAATATAAGTCTTAATGGAGGTTCATATATGTCTGATGTATCCAAATAACCTATGTCCTCAGCAATAATACCGGCATCATGGATGAGTTGAATATCTCTCATGTCAATACTCTCAATTAATCTAATATTTCTATCCTCACACCCAACACACATTATCAATATTACTATTAAAATATAACTTTTGCTCATAAACTTACCTCCATTACTTACATAAACTTAATAGACATCTGCCAAAGTTTTCAACTACTGATTTTAGGTCCTCCTCGTCCACTGTTCCATTCATATCAATATCTGCATTCGGTAGAAATCTGGCGTTCTCTCTCTCAAAATAACTATACCAACTATATCCATAAGAATATGAAGTAATAAGTACATCTCTTCCATCGACTTCCATATCCAGATTAATATCGCCCTTGAGTGCCGATCTAAGTCTCTTGAGATAAATCTTTATATTGGGATCTACTGTTAAGCTATGCACATTTTTATCAAACTCGTAACTCTTTTCAAATACCTCTTCTCTTATTCTTTCAGTCACCCTTCCGATTTCATTTCTGGATTCATCATAAAACGCTATATCAAGAGGCATATCAAACATGGGGTTGCTATTTGATTCTTCATCATAGGTAGATGAGACCTGATTAATGAATAGGTCTACATAGTTTTTGTTCTTTTCTCTTTTTATATCATACTTTATTGTATAAATTGGGTAGCCAGCCTCGAATAACCATTTATCAAAGTACCAAGAATAATCTTCTCCTGTTACCTTATTAAATATCTCTACTAGCTCTGATATATTGGTAAATTGAAATAGATTTTTGGATACATATTGAGACATAACATTGAAAAACTCTTCACCCATGATATTCAGCAATTGGGCCAATATAACTGCCCCTTTATAATATGTTAGAATAACATAACTATAATCATCTTTGAATATCTCATCCGAGCATATAGGTACGTCATCCTTTGGATTTATCGTATAAAAATACAGAAATGCATAGACACTGTACATAAAGGCCCTGGCAAGAGGATTATCTCGCATTACAAACTCCATTGAACTGAATTCCGCGAGCCCTTCATTTATCCATGGGTATTCGTACATAGAACCGAGAACCATAAAACCCCACCATTGATGGGCAATCTCGTGGGCAAATGTAGCAACTGCCTGATAATCCTCTACACCACTTTCTATTATGTGAGTCGGTATAAATTGGGCCATTGGTGTTGCATAAGCAGCACCAGCTGCATTGCTAATCTCATTAAATGATATGTCCTGAAATTGATATGGATAGAATCTTTTGGAATACCAGCTAAGTGCCTCTCCGATTAAAGGATGAAATCCTATAGCCTTATCAGCTCGTGGAGGTAAAACGAAACTCGAGATTGGGTACTTAGTCTTACCCTCTCCTTCAAATACAGTCGAGTACCTATGATACCTTGCCATACCAAATCCCACAAATGTTGCAATATCTGTGTGCCAAAGCTCTGTCTTAGTCCCATCTCCGTTTTCGATACTACCAACAAACCTTCCTGAAACCGTAGTAAAGTAATCATCTGGCACGACTATAGACAGATCAAATGAGAATGCATCCTCTTTGCCGTCGGCGCGCAAAGGATGCATTAGAGAGAGGTCATAGGTTAGCTCTTTATTATACTGGCATGTAATTAGAGATAAAAATTGAGAAGGAGTACATACTGGTTTCCCCTCAGTAGTTACACTAAGTCTGATTAATGAGTCCTTTGGAGGGGGATTTTTGAAGTTTATATAGACTACCGATATACTTTCGTCATAGGCATATGGTTCAACGACATAGGTTACTTCAGTGTCAGGGGAATCAACCGTAATCTTTTCAAATGACTTCACATAAAAAAGGGCACTTGTAAGAGGGTCGGTTCCAGTTACTTTGATCAGTATCTGGTCATTTACTATCAACTTAGACTCCCCCGTAGAATTACCAAGAGTCGGCAAGATTGTTAAGTTCATGTTTAAGATCTTGAAGTCCTCATTAGGCTTCACTTCCTGGGGGAGAATAGGTGGTAGAAATCTTTTTAAATTATAAACCCCCTCATTTTTTAAGAGATCTAGTCTCTTATCTGCTACTCTCAAGAGTTTTGCAAAAAGCTCGAGATCCGCTTTTTCAGATGGCATATCCCAGGCAAAAACAACTGTTGGGACAAAGAGCAAGAATAAGAAAAAGAAATTCTTCATATAAATATCCTCCTTAGTTACATACTTGCAAGTTCAATGACCTCTTTTATAATCTCTTTGTGTCTTGTGCAACCGATAACAGAGAGATCGAACTTCTGCCTATTTTTATTTAGTGTATTTAAAAATTTCTCCATACGACATAATTTTGCCTCTACTTTTTGTGGATTGTCAAGATAATACCTTCTGATTCTATTAAATGCCCCCCTCTGATAATCTGCTGTATGACAAACAAGAACTACGTCTACTCCATTAGATATGGATATATAACAGGCCTCTGTGACATTATACATCTGTGATATGGCCTTCATCTCCATATCATCGGTGATAATTATCCCCTCAAAAGACATTTCATTTTTAACTAAATTTACAAACCTACTGGACATAGATACTGGAAATTTTTCATCTATATTTTCAAAGAGAATATGGGCCATCATCAAAGCATTGACACCCTTCTCTGTTATATTAATAAACGGTAATAACTCTCTTTCATATAATTCTTTTAGGCTCTTATCTGACTTGGGTAGTGCCTCATGGCTATCAACTCTGGTATCCCCGTGGCCCGGAAAATGTTTCGCACAAGTAAGTACCCCTCCCTCTATCAAACCGCTCATTACACTCTCAGACATGCGCATTACAACATCTGCAGTCTTTCCATATGCTCTATCTGAAATTACTCTATTTTCTGGATTTGTGTTAATATCACACACAGGAGATAGGTTCATATTAATGCCACATGCTAGCAATTCTGCGGATATGATCTTGCCTATTTCCTCTGCCAAATATTCATTATCTGTCTTCCCAATTACCTCTGCAGAAGGTATTATGGTAAATGGTTCACTAAATCTCTGAACCCTACCACCTTCATGGTCGGTGCATATAATTACATCCTCTCTATCACAACACTCTCTTATCTGAGATGTTAGGCATAGTAATTGCTCTGGATGCTGGTAATTCCTTTTAAAAAGAATTACCCCCAAAGGTTTTAAATCGGAAAGTAATCTCTTTTCTTCATCTGTAAGTTGGGTTCCGGATATCCCTACAATAATTGAAAAGGCTGATGCTCTGTCTATACTGTCCATAATCTATTATACTGCTATATTTTTAGTTTTGGGTCAAGTCTATCTCGTAAACTATCACCAAACATATTTATCCCCATAACTGTAATAAATAGAGCCAGCCCAGGGAAAAACGCCAGATGCCACCTGATAAGTAAATACTGGGTTCCTGAATCGATAAGCGCTCCCCAACTTGCTGAATCTTGAGGACCTATCCCCAAAAAAGACAGGGCAGACTCTGCAATTATAGCAGCAGCCACACCAAAGGTTGCCTGCACAATTATCGAATTAAAACAATTAGGAATTATGTGTCTTCTTATTATATATAGGTCTCCTGCCCCCATAGCCTTTGCTGCTATTACAAAATCTCTGTTAACTAGTGAGAGGGTTTGTGATCTAACTAGTCTTGCATAGGGAACCCATGAAGTAATAGAAAGTGCAAAAATTACAACAGCATAAGAAGGAGTTTGTGTAATGGCAATAATAGATATTGAAAGTAAGATACCCGGAAAAGACATGAGAATGTCGACTATACGCATTATCACCTCATCCAATATTCCACCATAGTATCCCGATATGGCACCGATTATCGTGCCCATGATTGCCGAAAATAAAGTTGTAAAGAATCCGACCACAAGTGCTATTCTCGCACCTACAACGATCCTATTTAAGAGGTTGTATCCATTCTCATCGTAACCGAATATAGCACTCCCAGAAGGAGGCTTTAACTGATTTTGAATATTAGGCTGTTCATTTGAGACATGAGGTAAAAGTGGGCCTATTATCCCAATGAAGATAAACAAGGATATGATAGCAATTCCTATCCCAAAACTAATTTTTTGCATACCTAATCCTCGGGTCAATAATGGCGTAAAAGATATCAGTAATCAGGTTGATTATAACGTATAAAGTAGAGATAAGAATGATGCAACCCTGAACTACGGGGTAGTCTCTCTTAGTAATTGCCTCGATCATGAGTGTCCCAATACCTTGCCAGGCAAATACTCTCTCTGTTATTATCGCACCGGTCAGAAGTGAGCCGAATTGCATCCCGACAATGGTAATTACAACTACGAGTATGTTTGATAATGCATGCTTGAAAATAATGAGTCTTTTGGGGAGACCTTTAGCATAGGCCGTTCGTATGTAGTCCTCTGATAGAACCTCTAGCATCTGAGATCTTATCAAACGGGAAAGAAAGGCGGAGAGTGCAAAGCCCAGTGTGAGTGATGGGAGGATTAGACTCAAAATCCCCTCAGAAGATGCGGGTGGAGGAAGCCATTTTAAGTACCTACAGAAGATTAAGAGTAATAGCGGACCTAAAAAGAATGTTGGAATCGAAATCCCAAAGCCAGAAATACTCATTACAATTGTATCAACTATTGTCCCACGTTTAATTGCTGCAATGATCCCTGCAAAAACCGATACAGAAACTGCTATAAACATTGCTGATATAGCTAATACAAATGTGTTTGGGAATCTTTCGGCTATAAGGGTAGATACCTTTGTACCTCTCCTGTAAAGCGACTCGCCCAGATCACCTTTGATGGCACCACCTATAAAACTGAAATACTGGCTAATAAGTGGTTTGTTTAACCCCAAAACCTCTCTAATCTTCTCTTTGTCAGTTGAAAGTGCCTGCTCCCCCAGCATACTTTCAACGGGATCACCCGGAATCAAATGAATGATAAAAAAGACAAGACTAACTGCTCCAAAAACAGTAATTAAGGACACAAAGGTTTTTTTTAGAATGTAACTCCTCATAAATATAAAATTAGATTGGCATATTAAACCTTACTTTATACTAAATGCAATGAAAAATTGAGTTTGCAAACAATCAAAAGACAAACACTTATTTAGGTTGGTGATTGAATACACAAAGAGAGTAAGCAGGCTTTTTAAGACAGCAAGATACAAAATGAGATGAATGCCCCATAGATCCATCCTACAAAATAGTTTACTTGTGAATGTGTATGTGACAGCGTAAGAGTAAATAGTGTGTACTTACATGTTAAGGAGAATTGGCTTGTTATTTCCTATGTCATTAGGACATCTTTTCTTTCACTACCTTACAGGGTTAGTTCTTCCCATCAGACTAATGTATTGTCCATGCAGGACATGAAAGAGATTTAGGAATCAAAGAATTTGGCATTCTAAGAAACAGCTTTGTTTGCCATTTTTTCTCTTTTCTAAGTCTTTTCTAAGTTTTATTATAGAAAGTATTTGTCCTTAAATGAGAGAAGAATTAAAGAGAAACTTATCTATGGGGTAGAACATAGAAAATTGAGAGATAATAAGAATTGGGTTTGCATAAAAAGTGCTAAAAAAATTTTATTCAGATTATCAGACAAAAAACGCCCATAGGGAATGTTTAATCATAAAGTGAGCGTGATATTATTTAAGGGAGTTTTAAGAAATTCAAGGTAATCTCTGACTTCTTGACAGAAATAATCAGACCTTGCGCCAAAAGATTAAAAATGCTATTAATTATTCAGAACAAATTTATTTATTTTGTGTTTAAACTTCATAAGGAGGTTTGGTATGAATAAAGCAAATGTTTACTTACTATTGATTTTTGCCATGTTTTTATTCTCTGCCTGCTCCTGTGGCGATGACACTGCAACTGCTGAAAATGATGCAATCACAGGTGATATATTACAAAAAGATATCTCTAATGAT
>JAOAFA010000028.1 GCA_026416535.1 Deltaproteobacteria bacterium | reverse complement strand
GGACAGACCTCTTCACACCTTCCGCATGATATGCATGCATCAAAATCGAGCCGCTGCTTCCATGTAAAGTCTGTTGCCTTCTCAACGCCAATCTTAAAGTTTTCCTCATTAAAATCCTCAGATGTCATTAATGCCTCAATGTCAACGCGCCTGAGCTCCCCTCTAGGTTTGAGTTTTGCAAAGAATATATTTGCAGGAAGGGTCAGAATATGAAAGAACTTTGTATACGGCAACGTAGCGATCCAACCGAAGGCAAGGGCTGCGTGAAACCACCAGAACATTTTGTGCATAATCCTCCCTGTATCTTCGGTTATCCCTGTGAATAATCTTGACACCCCAAGACCTACAAACGACAAAAATGCCCATTTGTCGCCAGCTGTAGCAATCCTGAGTCCCTCAACCATAAAACCTGTAATGACTATTAATGCTAGCAAAATGAGCGCTATTGTATCTCCTGTCTTGGTATCGATTGTCTCAGGCCTTTTAATATATCTTCTGTACGCTGCCATTAGTACACCGACCAAGATTAATAAGCCGGCAAGTTCCGAGAGCACTGTAAAGAAAACATACACATACCCGTTGAAAAAGCTTGTCCCAAAATCATAGTCAAGGGCAATGATCGCCGTTGTAATCACTAGAATTACAAACGAGTAAAATATAAGGCTATGAAATATTCCAGGAAATATCGAATCCCTTACTCTATTCTGTGTTAGTGTCTCCTTTATCATTAGGAGTAGTCTTCTTAACATCTCCTTTGACACAAGAAAAAGTCTAAGAGGTAGGTTCTGTAACCTTTCATTGTCCGGCTGTCCATTCAAGTAGAATTTTATCCTTTTATAGGTGCCATATCCAAATATAATCAATGCAACAATGAAAAGGATATACATCACAACGGGTGTGGTAATATTCCACATTATCTCTCTATGTGCCAGGTGAAGTTCATTCATCCTCTACTCCTTTCATATCAACACCGCCAAAGTGGTGGTTGTCGTACTCTGGATTCCAAGATGATTATTTGTCACCAGCCTGCTTAGTAGCAAGATTTATGAAGTGAATCTTTTCGGGCTTTTTGATTCTGACAGCAGGGACCTCATCTCTTGTGACCAGCTCTCTGGGTTTGATATTCTTGCAGGAACTGTCCATATACCTTCTTCTCGCCATCTGAGAGACACAATCCCACATGAGTGTCGCACACTCTACTTTAACCCCTCTTCTGTCGAGTTCGGCAAATAGAGATGCGAGTGTCTGCCATCTCCTCGAAAATGCCCATATCCTTTCAACAAGAATAATATCGTACTCCTGTTCAAATGAAAGGATATCCTGTACTGCTGGACGGGAGATAACATCTTCATTGTAGACATCATCCTCAAACCATTTGATAATTTCAATGCCTTTTTCCTTTGCGTAATTCTCAATCTCTTGCCTCTGATAAGCCTTGGAGATTACCTCCCCTGTCCTTCCAAGGATTATGTCGCTTACATATGCAATAGCCTTCTTACTCATAGCTACCTCCTTTAAGGTGTCTGTTTCTTATACACTCAATGCTTGTGCCAAATTTTAAGGTTCAACCGCACCTTAACTCTAACGCATTGATTTTACTGATAATTAATTGGTACCTGATTGGTGCCAGTTACTTTTTAACAGTAGGCGGCAAAACAAAAATCACCGCCATGTATATTTTTACTATACAGTATTAAAATGGGACTAAATCACATTTCCATAACATCGGAGGAAAGGTGCCAGGTACATTCTATGCTCAGCCGGAAAAGTTGCATCATAAAAACAACGTGATTTCAAAGCGATAAACGGCATACTTGCCCTAACCTATCGTTGTGAGCATAGTTGTGGTGCCAGTTACCTTTTTCTTGTTCTTTTAAGAACAATCAGTCGCTATTCTTCTGAAATATTGAAAAACGGGGTGTTTTGTTTTTTTATACATGTATTCAGGTTTTATACATCTTCTTTGACTTTTCAGTCCAAATATATTACCTTAAACTAATCTTTATTAGGAGGTATTCTTGAACAACAACAGGCTAAAGCCGGGTTAGATTATAACCAATGCTTTATGCCACTAATGATACAAATGTAGGTTAAAAAATTTATAAGAAATTAATAGTTGGAGTGCCAGTTACTTTTTCTTTTCTTTTTCTTTTTACACAAAAAATTACAACAAAGACTTTTTATTATTGGATGCTTTTATAAATGCAAAAAAATTATGTCTTTAATTAGAATTGATAGGTGACCTCACTCTATCAACTAAATATTATCCAATTAGAAGAAGATCTTTGTTTATTTATTCTTCCCAAATCGAGATTAAAAGATCCATTATATGGACGAAATAATAGACCTGTAATCGGAGGATGATAACCTTTTTCCCTGTGTATATCTACCTCTCCTATGGCTATACACTCCAATCCACTTGAATCAGCCCACTTTATAAGATCTCTGATCCCAATACTGAATAAAGGCATCAAAACATCTGCACGTTTTATCATTATATCGACACTCCGCTTATTAGGATCACTTTCAGGAATTGGTGCCTGCTGTGGGAATTCATCTACCACCAGCAATGCTCCGTTATCACTAAGTACTGTCCTCATTTGCTCAAAAAATACCTCATGATCACATTAAGAGTATATTGCTTTAAGCTTTCGCTAGAGTGGTACTCTTCTACCAACCACTTAGCGAATGTCCCTTTGCCTCCGCATATATCGAGAACATGAATAGGTTTTGGGAATGCATCTTTGAATAGTGTACCAAGTGCTTTGATATGATCATCAGGCACATCCGTCTCTCCGGCACGGAGACCCAATCCATATTTGAAGTGTTCAAATAACAAGTATCCTATACTCTCGCGCGAAGATAGTACAATCAACTCCGGAGATATTGTTAGGTATATCAACACTACAAGTAAAATAAATAAAAACAATAGCTGAAAAATAATATGAAATAAAATCACAGGTTCATCACAATTTCTTACAACCGAGATAACAACAAAAGGTATGAGCAAAACTGCAACCACTATCGCCATTATAAAAACTCTAAGGATGAAAAGGTATGTAAATCCCTTTTGTTGTTCTAATCGCCGCTTCACACTCCATGGCAAAATGGCAAATAGAGAGCACCATAGCAAGTCTTTGACGTTCTCAGATATTTGTCGCCATGGAGATGGTAAATCTATACCTATATCCGAAAGGAACGTTTTTATATTTTGATTCCATGAGAAATCTAACCAAAATACTGGCAAAAACTGGATAAAGACCGCCAACAAACCAGTTAAGAAAAAAGTTAAACCAATAGTCAAACAAAGTAAAATCTCAGTCAAAATCCCTCCAGTTGTTTTCACGGAATAAGTGGTAAAATAGAACCACATAAAAAACAATGCCGCGGCACCTAAGAAACCTGATAATATAAAGACTGGGTTCCATGTCTCAGAATATATAATAAAACGTTCAAATAAAAATATAGACCCCAAGAAACCTAATAAACAATGCAAAATGCCTTTTACGAAGTTCTATTTTTGATTCCAAATCCATATGCTAATGCTAACAAAATCCTACATGTGGGATTCAAGCAAATATAGTTTTTGGTTTTATTCATCCCTTCCATACCCTTACATAAGACTTTCTTTCAAAAAAGTAAAGTATTATCCCAAATTTTTTATTGTTAAAACAGCAAACAGATTATATATTTTTGCTAAATCAGGAGGTGTTAATAATGAAGACTGCAATAGTCATTCTGTTTATTCCAATAGTCGCAATGGCCGGATTTAAGGAGATTCAGAGGATAACAATAGACTCAAATCCCTCTTATGACAATTATGACCGCAAGGAGATTGCATTCAGTCAGACACTAAAGTCAGTCGCATATCCCGTAAAGAAAGATAATAAAGTCTCTATCTCGGTAAATGGCAAGATTCAGGAGGCAACTTATGACTGTATTTCCGGCGTTACATTCCTGCCCGGCACAGAGAGTGTGGTATTTTTGGCATCAAGGGATGGATGTAAAAGTCTCTTCTGGGTCGTAAACGGCAAAGAGTATTCAAAATACATTTCCTCAAAGAGCAGGGTATTTACATACTCTCCTCCTCTGAAGCAGTTTGTCTACGTAGGTGCTGAAAACAACAAGGAATTTATAGTCATTGATGGAGAGGCACAGAAAAAGAGATATGACCGAATTGATTTTATAACGTTTATGAACGATGGGAAGACTATTGTATTCAAAGCAAAGGAGAAGGAGAGTGAGTTCATAGTTGTCAATGATAAGGAACATAAGAAGTATAAAATGGTGCGGGATATAAGATTCTCGGAGTTTTCGGATATATACTATCTTGCAACAGACGGAAGCACAGAATTTCTTGTCATAAACGGTAAGGAACAGCAGAAATTCCCTGGTGGTGTTTACTACTACTGCACATCAAGAGACAGCCGAAAGTTTATAACTATCTCTAATGACAAAAAGAATATTGTAATAAACGTAGACAAAAAGACATTCAGGTTCCCTCTTATGAAGAATTCAAGACCGCTCTTCTGTAAATTTGCACCTAATTCCACTGATTATTCATTCATTGCACCCGATCCTGAGAATGCAGACAGAACCGCAATATACCTGAATGGAAACAAAATGGGGTCTTATGAGGATATTTTATGGTCATCAAATCAGAATTCAATCGCCTTTTCACCAGACTCGACAAAATTTGCTTATGTAGTAAAGGAAGGGAAGAGGGAGGCATTGTATGTAAATGAGAATAAGCTCGCTGTTCACGACAAATTTTACAAAGTAATCTTTAGTCCTGATTCGGCACATATAGTTTATACTTATCAGGACAAGGATGAGCAGATCGGTTTTTCCCTCGGGCTTGACGCAAAGACATTCAGGAATATATCATCAATATCAGAGTCACCCGATGGACCGCCATTTATATTTGATGGCTCCGACCGTGTGAGATATATCTATGAAGACAACAACGGATTTTATTATGTCGAGGAGATTGTGAATTAGAATGATTTTCAGAATCTACCTTACAGTTCTTATAACAACAATACTACTGACATTAGAAGAGGCATATGCAGCAAAAATAAGACTTACTACTTCTACCGGCTTTTCTTTAAGAAACGAATTTAGCAGTGAGACCGCCGGTATTTATGGTGCAGGATTACATCTCTTATACCCTATCAATGATGAGACCAGAATCATAAATACCGAAATAGGTGCGGCAAATTGGTATAACTACTATACCTTATCCGAAAGAGAGATGCATACGATAAGATTCGGACTTGCCATAAGAGTCTATTTGAATGCATTTGAAAAGATTACCCCGTTCTTTACCCACGACATACTCAGTCAGATTACATATCTCACCGACCGTAAAGACAATGCTGCAACTTATTCTATAATCCTCGGATTAGGAGCAAGGCTTTTACAGCAGAATGGACTCCTTTCGTCACTATTTGCCGAAATAACATACTCAAGATTTGGACTTGGCTATTTTGAAATTGAAAAGAGAATTTTCAGTTTTATGGCTTTTAATGTAGGAGCCGAATTTTGATTAGTGTGGTGCTGCAGGTTTTTTAAGAGGAGTTGCATTCCAAATACGCACAAGCAGTATTACCCCAATAAGTGCAAAAGGGGCGAGGAATATAGGCCAGAATAGCCAGTTTCTCATTGTGATAAAACCAAGAGCCAGTGATTGAAAACCAGTCCCGAGATAGACAAAACCATCTATAATACCTACTGCTGTTGCGGCACCTTTTCTGCCCCCAAAGTCCATGGTGGCCGTCCCAGAGAGGACTCCATGAGTTCCAATAACACAGATAGAGATAAGGAATACAAGCAATCCTAATATCCAACCATCATGCAAAAATGGTATCATCAGTATTACACTAAAAAACATTATTCCATATAGAATTGCCGCAACTGGTGGTCTGCGCGACTGAAAGAACTTATCACTCACAACTCCCGCAATCATTCCCCCCGTAATACCTGCTATCATAAGCATCAGTCCCCAGTTATCATTCACATATTGCCAGCCCACTGTATCTCCTGCCTTTATATGTTCCTTTGCAAAAATCTTAAACCAGTGCATAACTCCGTTCCTGAGCACCCCTGTACAAAATTCAACAAGGGCAATTGTAAGGATAATTTTATTTGTCAGAATCTTCTTTAAGACCTCAAAAATCGGGGGTGCCTTGTCATCCTCACCGCTTGATGCATCCTGCGTATCAAAATCCTCAAAACCCGCCTGTGAGGGTCTATCTTTTAACAGGAAGAGTTCTATCAGGAAGAATGTAAAGAGCAATATTGAGGGCGTAAAGAAGACCCACCACACCCCCTCCATTTCAGCTGAACCACCCTTTTGAACCAACTTCAGTATCTTCTCGCTTACATCAAAAGCCAGATATAGACCTGTGGATATCATTATACCGAAGATGCCCGAAAATGTTCCTCTCTCTCTCACGTGAAACCAATGGGCATTGACTTTGACTATGGCAACAGCACCATAACTCTGAAAATACATATTCATTGCATACAAAACAACAAATACAGGTACAATGTTAATATCAGTACCTGGCGGAAGCGATATTGCATACCAGACATATAGCCCCATTAGAAGATTTGAGATAGCCGCACCAAGCACTCCTATCAGGATACCGCGCTTTCCTCCAATCTTATCTGTAAGAGGACCATTAATCAGAAAAGCAATTGCATAGACCCATGCCCCGACTCCAAAAATTGTCCCAAAGGCATCCTTTGGCATGAGATTTCCCAAAACTGTCTGGCTTACAGTCAGATTATATCTTCCCATATACAGAAGTGCATAGGAGATCCCCAAAGGAAACCAATTTATGAACCTTCTCACTCTAAATGCTTTTGAATGCTGGATCACGTCTCCCATATAACACCTCCTCTTATCATTCTTTTATTTGCTTATGTCAAATAAATATTGTGTTAAAATTTACTAACCTTTAGTAGAATACCGATACTGGGAGGGTAATTTTAAATGCGACATCTCGATTTTGCAGAGATATAACATTTTAACGTTGGTTTAATGCGCAAAATGTAAAGATAACCTACTTATCCATAAACCAAGATTTGTTTAATTGTAGGATCTAAATAAGTGCCAATCAATGAAGACCAGAATTCTGTATAAAGCTATTCTATCATCATGATAAAATTTTCTTTTACAAGATATTTGTTATCTTTGCAGTAAGGCAAAACTATTTTGAAACTATGATGTCAATGCAATACTTTACCCAATAACTCTTTTAGGGATTGAGTCTAGTTGCCGTCATTAATTAGGTAGTAAAATCCTTAGTTGACTTTTGAGGTTAAAACATATTATTATGTCCACCATTGGAATATAGGAGGTAAATGATGAGCTCCGAAAAAAAACATAGTGTAATAGAGGTATTCAGCCCTCTCAATCAAAAGAAGATCGGAGAGGTAAAAGTCTTTTCGCTCAACGAGGCTAAAGACGCTATCAAAAGGGCAAAGGAGGCTCAGAGATACTGGGGTAACATCTCTATAGAAGAGAGATGCAAAAAGATGCTTGATTTTGCAGATGTTTTATACAGCAGAGCTGAAGAGGTGGCAAATCTTATTTCATCCGAAAACGGAAAGACCATATATGAATCGTATATGTTTGAGATAATCCCAGTTTTGCACCTTACTACATATTTTGCAAAGAATGCAAAAGAGATACTCTCTCCGAAGAAGATATCTATATCTGTCTTCAAGAATAGGGCTAGTTATATACACTACAAACCCAGGGGGACCATGCTGGTAATATCCCCCTGGAACTTTCCGCTCTCAATACCAGCCGGAGAAGTAATAATGGGGCTTATTGCTGGGAACGCCGTAATACTAAAACCGGCCTCTCTAACACCACTCATTGCCGTGAAATTAAGAGAACTCTTTGATGAAGCAGGACTAAACAAAGATATCTTTCAGGTAATAACAGGGCCGGGTTCCCTTGGCTCACAGATAATTGAGACGGGAGAGATCAATTATGTAAACTTTACCGGCTCTACTCAGATAGGGAGAGAGGTAGCGGCCTTATGCGGTAAGATGCTCATTCCATGTTCAATGGAGCTGGGCGGCAAAGATGCTGCAATCGTGTGTCATGATGCAGACGTCGATGCCGCTGCCCGATCTGTAGTGTGGGGAGCGTTCGCGAATTCAGGACAGATATGTGCATCCATAGAGAGGACATACGTCCACGAAAGCATATTTGACGAATTCGTTCAAAAGGCTGTTGAGATCACAAAAGGACTAAGACAAGATAACCCAATAGAGAATCCTAATGCGGATATTGGGGCAATGACGGATAAAAACCAGATCAAGGTTGTAGAGAAACATATTGAAGATGCAAAGGCAAAAGGAGCAATAGTCTTAACAGGCGGAAAGAGGAGTAAACTTGGTGAGATGTACTTCGAACCTACCATTTTAATAAACGTAGACGACTCAATGCCTGTCTCCTGTGAAGAATCTTTTGGTCCCATACTACCAATAATGAAATTTAGGACAGAGGATGAGGCTATTGAGAGGGCAAACAATTCATGTTATGGCCTTACTGCCTGCGTATATACAAAAGATCAGGAGAGAGGGAGAAAGATTGCAGAGCGATTAGAGGCCGGAACAGTTATAATAAATGATGCACTTATGACACATGCATTCCCAGAGACGCCGTGGATGGGAGTCAAGGAGAGTGGTATAGGAAGAGTTCATTCAGATGACGGACTCAGGGATCTCTGCCAGGCATACCACGTCAATTACGAGGTCTTCCCGATGAAAAACATGGTCTGGTACCCATATTCACGGGAAAAACTAAATAGGTTCTTCGCACTCGTAGGATTAATAGATAAACCCTCTCCACTCATAGAGAAATTTAAGTTAATAAAAAACCTGTTTAAGGGAGTTTGATATTTTAATTTATTATGCCCTGTGGATTCTCCAAACTTTTCAAAGAAATTGAATTAGTGTCAAGATTGTTGACCGATCGTGGATGGGCAGAGAAAAATGCGGGCAACCTGTCAATAGATATAACTCAAGAAAGCAGAGTGTTTTGTAAATTTAATTCTGACGAGATCAAACTTGATACTACCTATGAGAACCTCAAGAATAGAATATTCCTGATGACATACTCTGGGAGTAAATTCAGAGATATTGCGGAGAATGCCCGAGAGAGATTACTTACTATCAGAATAAATGAGAGGGGAGATGGATATAGGATATCAAGTAGAGCCCTTGATAGGAGACCGACCAGCGAATTAAGGACACATCTAAAAATTCACAACTTTCTGAGAGGGATCAAGTCAGATGACAATGTAGTATTACATACTCATCCGACAGAGCTAATAGCATTATCCCATATCAAAAGATACCGGACCTCTGAAGACCTCAATAAGCTTCTTGTCTCAGCTCATCCAGAGGTATATATCAACTTAAGGGGCAAAATAGGTTTTGTAAGATATGCTCTTACAGGTTCAGAAAGTCTAGCAGCCAATACCTTGAAAGCACTAAGAGATGGGAAGAGGCTCATAGTTTGGGAGAGGCACGGGGCACTGTCAATAGACAAGGATGTAATAACCACCTTTGATAACCTGGATATAGCAAACAAGGCCGCTCAGATAGCCCTTCTCCTTTTTAAGTCCGGATTTCAACCTATTTGTCTTTCAAGGCGAGAACTAAAAGAACTAGATAGTCTGATCTAATTACACACTTTTTCTGCCCATAACTTACATATGTTTATACCTACCTCTACCGCCTTCTCAAATGCCACAACCGGGATCCACTCCTTTTTCGAATGAAAAAGTAGGCCACCTGCAAATACATTAGGGGTAGGTATCCCCATAAAACTTAACCTTGCACCATCAGTTCCACCCCTTATGGCCTTTCTAATAGGTTTGATCCCTGCCATTTCAATAGCCCTGATTGCAAACTCTGTAACCTCAGGTGTCTTGTCGAGAACCTCTTTGAAATTTCTGTATTGTTCTTTTACCTCTATGTCGATCTTAAGACCACAATATTTCTTTTCGAAGAAATCTTTTAGTGATCTTAACAGTTCTACTCTCTTTTCATTTCGAGAATGCTCGAAATCACGTATTATAAACTGCAAAGTCGCTTCGCTCTCGTCACCGTTCATTTTTAGTAGATGAAAGAAACCTTCTCTATTCTCTGTCCTCTCCGGTGTCTCATACTCTGGGATCATGGCATAAAACCTAGCTGCTATACCTGCTGCGTTTATCATCTTACCCTTTGCATATCCAGGGTGGACATTCAATCCTATAAATCTTACTTTGACACCCATGGCATCAAAACACTCATTTTCTATTTCCCCGATCATACCCCCATCAAATGTATAACAAACCTTACCCAGCTTACTTATGTCAATTTTCGCTGTTCCGGCTCCAATCTCCTCATCAGGAGTAAAGCAGACTCTGATCTCAGGGTGAATAAGTTGAGGAAATTTTTTGAAGGCCGCTACCATTGTCATAATTATTGCTATACCGGCCTTGTCATCCGCACCCAATAAAGTCGTTCCAGATGCAGTAATAATATCCTGACCCACGAATTCCAATAGCTCCGGTGAGTCCTTGGGGCTCAAGACTAAATTAGGGTCATCCACAAATCTGATCTCTCCACCATCATAATTTTTGTGAATCACGGGTTTTACATTCTCCCCTGATACAGCAGGCGATGTGTCAAGATGTGCCATGAAGCTTATAGGATGACTCTTTACACCATCTGAGGCTGGTAGCGTGGCATATAGGTAGCAGAACTCATCCACAATCGCCTCTACCCCTATTGACAAGAGTTCTTCCCTAAGTAGGTTGGCAAGCTCAAATTGATTCTTTGAAGAAGGATTTGTCCCACTCTCTTCACTGCTAGTAGTATGTATTTTGACATATCTCAAAAATCTCTCAAGTGCATCTCTTCTAATAAAATCTAATACCTCACCTGTTAATCTCATGGAAAAACTCCTTTCTTTAATCAACAGATCGTATATATTAGAAGCCCTTTTTATATTCAAGAAAATTCATCAATAAATTAAGTTGCAATTTCACAATAAATGCATAAATTTTTGCCATGATTAGAAGATCTGGGTTCGTTGCAATTATTGGCTTTCCAAATGCCGGTAAATCCACTTTACTAAACACAATCCTTAAACAGAAGTTATCCATAGTGAGTCCAAGACCTCAAACCACAAGATACAGGATCGAGGGGATCTATTCTACAGCTGATACACAAATAATATTTGTCGACACACCAGGGTTCATTGTTGCAGAATCAGGATTGAACCACATACTTCAAGTTGAGATAGAGGACGCTATAGATAAGTCAGATCTAATACTAATACTGATAGAACCCAAGAACATACCACTGCTTGATGAAAATAATAATGTATTCTGCTCATTTAGGAAAAGAATAAATGACTCAAAAAAACCTGTAATTTTAGCATTAAATAAATGTGATACCCTAACTCAGGCTGAGGTCGAAACATCAACAAAGGAGCTCATGGCAAAAAATATATCGAGAGAGATTGTAGCAATATCGGCACTAAACAATACAAATATAGACAAGCTGATTGATACCCTCGGAAGATATCTACCTGATGGGGAGTTCTTGTATGATCCTGACCAGATTTCAATAAAAAGCGAACGTTTCCTTGCGCAAGAGATGATAAGGGAACAACTATTTTATCTGCTAAAGAAAGAGATACCTTATGAATGTGCTGTTACAATTGAGAAATTTGATGAGTCAGACAGAGAGAATAGTGACCCTCAAAAGAGGATTGTGAGGATAAGTGGTGTCATATATGTAGCACGAGAGTCACTAAAACCCATCATTATTGGCAAAGGTGGAGAGATGATTAAGAAGATAGGAATATTATCCAGAAAAAACATAGAAGATCTTTTAGGGTGTAGTGTCTTTTTAGAGCTGAGAGTAATAGTAAAGAAGAACTGGAACAAGGATAAGTATTTTCTCGCTGACTTAGGATATGAAAAGGTATGAGTTATAGAGTCCTCTTTTTGGGGAGACCCAACGTTGGTAAATCCACTCTCATAAACAGGCTTGTAGGGAAAAGAGTATCGATAGTCTTTGACCGACCTGGAGTAACCAGGGACAGAAAGGAGGTAGAGTTAAAGGAAGGGGAACACAACATAATACTCGTCGATACAGGTGGATTTATCATATCCGAAGATGCCGATAGACTTACAAAACTCGTAAGGACCCAGATAGAAAGAGGCATGAATAGTGCCGATCTGTTAGTGTTTGTTACAGATGTAAAACAAGGTTGTACCGCTTTTGACATTGAGATAGCAAATCTCCTAAGAAGAAGAAAGGAATCAGTTATAGTGGTTGTGAACAAGTGTGATAATGCATACGAACAGAATCTCAACTCCCAAGAATTTCACAAATTAGGGTTAGGCGAACTATTTGTAGTCTCTGCCACAACAGGATACGGGGTCTCACAACTAAGGGATGAAATAATCAGGAGGTCTAAGAGCCTTAACTCCGATTTTAGAGAGGAGACTACGAGTGTCTCTAAAAGTATTAACATAGCCGTACTCGGGACCCCAAATGTAGGAAAGTCTTCTTTCATAAATTCGCTCATAGATGATGAACGGCTCATTGTCTCTGAGGTACCTGGCACTACAGTGGATACGGTCGATGTGAAGTTTAGCTATAAAGGATATGAGTTTGTATTTATTGACACTGCTGGTATAAGAAGGAAAAAAAAGATAAAAGATGAGCTCGAGGAGATCTCGGTTAGGAAGAGCATAGCTACTATTGAAAGGGCATCAGTGGTTATCATTATGTTTGATGCCAACGAGGAGATATCAGAACAGACAAAGAGGATTTTAAGCCTGACAGAAAAGAGGGGGCGAGGTATAATATTTTTTGCCAACAAATGGGACCTGGTTGAGAAGAGTAAAAAATACGAGAATGAGGATGCCTTCACAAAGGAATTTTACTATATCTTCAAGGCTAATACCTATTGTCCACTAATAATAGACTCTGCACTAAAACTCAGAAGCAAAGAAGAGATATTAGATCTGATTATAAAGGTTGACGAAAACTTTCGAAGAAGGGTGAAAACAAGTGAATTAAATCAGTTACTTGAGCAGATTCAAATAGAACATCCACCTCATGGGACTAAGGGTAGGATGATAAAATTCTTTTATGCCGCCCAGACAGAGGAGGCACCGCCCAATTTCACAATCTTCGCTAACTATCCTGATGAGATTCATTTTGCTTATAAGAGATATTTAATAAACAAGATTAGGAATAGGTTTGAATTTGAGGGCGTACCCATCACCATAAACTTTAGAGGAAGGTAGAAAAGTTATGAATAGCTATTTTTATTCAGTCCATAGATCTTAACACTGAGTTCTATTTTATTAAGTCCACTGACACAGTTTGAGCAATAATTAGTGAGTATGACACAGGGATGAGTCATGTCTTCACCAATACGATTTCTGAGTATATTCTCTACCTCTTCTATTACAACCCCCGTGGAGTTACAATTTGAACATCTAAAGAGAGGCCGTTTTAATGCTAGTATAAGGCACTTCTCACATAAGAATTCTGACTTGTTGTGCCTCCCCTGGCGTCCACATATGAAGCATTTCCTACTGTTGCTCAAACCCATAAAACTCCAATAACTAGCTCTATATTTTTCATAATAACACTAATCCTTTTATCTGTCTAGTCTCGGCTCTCCTTGTCCTTTGTTTCAATATCCAGTATCCTCTCCAATTTAAAATTTCGCTCTAAATTCTTCGATTTATCTATAGCCCTAAGCCCCAAAAACCTATTCCCACCATAGTCTAATTCCCCGACATAAAGTGGGACGACCTCTCTTCTGGACTTCTCATCTGTCTTTTTAAGATAAGTGATAATTAGCTCATTACCTTCATCAATAGCCCTTTTTATGATCTTTAGTTTCTCTGACTGAGGGAGTCTACTTTCGGATTGAATATATTGGATTTGAGTAATAAATTCCACTACTCGCTTATCCATTATTATATGGCTCTTCTCAATAGGTTTTCTTAGGACTATTCCATCAAGGCTCCTACATCTTGAAAGTGCAACATAGAGTTGACCGTGGGCAAATGTCCCTCTACCCAAATCAATTATCACTCGCTCAAACGTCTTTCCCTGACTTTTGTGAATCGTTATTGCCCATGCGAGCATGACAGGGTACTGAGTAAATGATCCTATTTGTTCTGTAGTAATCTTCTTTTTTTCCCTATCATAATTGTAGCGAATTAACTTCCATGTATAAGGTGTTATTTCAACTACTTCGCCATTATCGAGCTCCGCAACTATAGCAAAAAGGTCATCTATTTGCTCAAAATCTAGAATTCTACCTATGGTTCCATTAATCCATCTACCTTCTGCGTCATTATTAATCAACATAATCTGGGCACCAATCTTGAGATGCAACTCCCTATCCGTAGGCAGAAGCCTCTCATCAAACTCGCCTCTGATATCTCCCCAAAGGGTTATTGTCTCTCCATCGATTCTTGAAAGCTCAAAATTGTTAATCTTTTCCGCGATGTCTCGTGTAGTGGTGAGATGTACGTACATATCTTTTTCAGAAGGTATGAAGTCCTCATCCACCCTTGAATTCAATACCCTCAATTGCGCATCTGTAACTGTATTGTTTCTTATTGAATTCAATATACTTACAAAGTTTTCGTCTTGCTGTCTAAACACCTCCTCCAGCTCAATATACTCAAACTCAGAATCCTTAAATGCTTTCGAATCAAAAAAGTACTGACTGTCATATAGATCACTAAATATCTGTTCCTCATGCTTTGTTACAACAGGAGGAAGCTGATAGATATCCCCAACAAGGATCATCTGAACACCACCAAATGGAAGTCTTTTCTTCCTACCATTTAATCGCATAAACTTATCTATACAATCAAATATATCAGACCTAACCATTGATATCTCATCAATAACAATAGTATCGATTAGTTTATAAAGCCTCTCAGACCCTTTAGGGAGTTTTGTAATCTTGTCAACAGTAACATCTATGCCAAATTTGAAAAACGAATGAATTGTCTGCCCTCCTATGTTTATTGCGGCAACTCCGGTTGGTGCGAGAACAACTACGTTCTTATTTGTATTCTCAATGAAGTATTTAATAAGTGTAGATTTACCTGTTCCAGCTCTACCAGTTATTATGACATTCTTCTTACTTTTCTCCATTAGTTTGTAGGCCTCGGCAATATTGTCATCTATCTCTAAAAGAAGACTCATTCTTATTCCTTCTTTAGAAAAAGCAACCTAAAGTCTTTTGCACTCTTTTTTATCTCCACAATAGGCTTTGGATAATTCTTTATCCTGGTTGAATAAATGAAATCGGAGGAATTTATTAATGCGGGATTTATATTTTTTAATTCGGGCAGGTATTTTTTGATATACTTTGCATCAGGATCAAATTTTTGTGCCTGCAGAAACGGATTGAATGTTCTGAAAATGGATTTGGGATCAGCTCCTGTGCCAGCTATCCACTGCCAATTTCCAACATTTGAAGATACTTCGTAATCTATTAAGAGTTCTGCAAAATGTCTTTCTCCATATCTCCAATCAATATGAAGATTTTTTGTAAGAAAACTTGCAACTATCATCCTTACTCTGTTATGAATAAATCCCTCTATTAGGAGTTGTCTCATCCCAGCATCTACAATAGGAATACCTGTCTCTCCATATCTCCATCTATTATACAGTTCTTTGTTGTAGTTCCAACTGACAGAGATACCTTTCATATTTTTAGTTTCAGAGTGAGGGAAATGATAAAGTAAGTAGTTAAAGAACTCTCTCCATATAAGTTCATTTATAAAAGCTAAGGGATTTTTATTGGCAAGGGCTTTTCTTATTATCTCTCTTATTGATATAGTTCCAAATCTAAGTATACAGCTTAGATGTGATGTTGAATCGAGATAAGGAAAATTCCTCTCCTTCTCATATTGGTTGATGACTTTATCAAGGTTTTCAAGTAATCTCTCAGGCTCTTCAGTGGCTCCGATGTACTTGAGCTCCTTTTTTTCAAAACCGATACTTTTTATTTCAAATGGCAGATATAAAATGTTATTGTCCTTTATTACAATAATATTATCGAATCTTATATTTGGAGTCTTAAAATCATTTGTTGGTAGAAATTTGACATCAGCGCTTTGTATAAACCTCTTCAAGGCCATCCGTTTGAATTGAGAGAAGACAGTATAGGCCTTTCCATTTTTAGTTAATATATCATCAGGATTAATTAAAAACGAATCATTTATTAGGCAAAGTTTATAATCTTTTTGGATCTCTTGGTCTCTGGCTTTTGAGTATGAATCATTTTCTTTTGTTGCATATATCTTTCCTATGAAAATTAATTTAGATAGATAATTGAAGACTTCTATTGGTTTTGCACGGAAGACCAAAAGATCAAGACCTAAAGAGCGTAGGTCTTTCTTCAGCCTCACTATAGAATTAAATACAAGTGTTATTCTATTGTCATCCTTTTTCAATCTATTTAGTATGTTTGTGTCAAATATAAAGAGAGGGAGAACTATTTTTGATGGGACAGATAAAAGGGGGTTATCCTTAATTCTTAAGTCCCTCCTAAACCACAGAATATCGGAGTATATCCTCCTATGTCTAATGATCATTCTAACTCACAGGGTAGTTAATTATGTTATTCTTCTTCGACTCAGCGACAAAATTTCTAATCCTTAAGGCTATCTTTTCAAAACTTAAGCCTATATTATCAAGGATTAATCTTCTTGGTCCGTGTTCAATAAACATGTCTGGAATACCTATATTTAAAATGCTTATATTTTTGAGATGTTCCCCTATTAATAATTGATTCACGTAAGAACCAAACCCACCTGCTATAGTATTCTCTTCAACTGTTATTACAAAGTCTGAGTATTTACTGAGCCTTGAGATGGTCTCCTTATCAAGCGGTTTGGCAAAGCGGGCATTAAAGACTGTAACCTTAACTCCCATCTTCTCAAGTATCTTGGCTGCTCGAATCGACTCGTAGACCATAGAGCCTAGTGTTATGATCAGAACATCAGAACTGATATCCCTCAATCCATAGACGATCTCTCCTCTTCCGGTTACCATTGGAGAGTGTCTGAGTCCAATCCCGTAATTATCAACATTTGCTCTAGGATATCTTATAGCCACAGGGCCATCTGTCTCTATTGCATATTCAAAAGCTTGTCTCATCTCAACCTCATCACAAGGAGCGATAATCTTTAGATTTGGTATCAATGAGAGATAAGACAGGTCAAATGATCCATTGTGAGTAGGTCCGTCTTCTCCAACAATGCCGGCCCTGTCTATGGCAAAGATAACTTTTAGATTTTGCAATGCAACATCGTGAATTATCATGTCAAAAGACCTTTGTAGAAATGTTGAATAGATGCACACTACGGGTTTGAGTCCCTGGGTAGCTAATCCTGCCGCAAATGTAACTGCATGAGATTCAGCAATACCCACATCATAGAATCTGTCGGGAAATCTACTCTTAAACCTCTTTAGTCCACACCCATCAGTCATAGCGGCTGTGATTGCTATTATCGAATTATCCTTCTCCGCGATATCAGTTATGATCTCTGAAAATACATCAGTAAACGTCCTTGAGTTTGGTGATACTTGTATTTTATCTCCGGTCTTTATATTGAAAGAGGTTATCCCATGAAACTTTTCCGGATTCAGTTCTGCAAATTGATACCCTTTCCCCTTTTGTGTACACACGTGAACTAGCACCGGTCCATCCAATTTCTTGATCTCGCTTAGGAATTCTAGTAGTTCGAATATATTATGACCGTCAAGAGGACCAATATATTGAAAATTAAGCCCCTCAAATAGAATTCCAGGTGTCAATAAAACCTTAGAAGAGTTTATAACACGTCTTGCGAGCATAATACCTTCATTGGTCAACGATGGAACTTTATTTAGCAAGTTCTTGATTTTCTGCCTTGTCTGAGAGAAAGTATTTGAGGCGAACTTTCTTGAAAACCACCTTGATAAAGCACCTGTATTTGGGCCAATAGACATTTCATTATCATTTAAAATTACGATAAGGTCCTTTTCCATATGACCTGCGTTGTTTAGTCCCTCAAATGCAAGTCCTGAACTCATTCCCCCATCCCCGATTATAGCAATTGTATGTCCATTCTGATTAGTAATCCTCATCCCCTCTGCAATCCCCAGGGCCGCTGATATTGAGGTTGAGGCATGACCTGTCCCAAACACATCGTAGATACTCTCCTTTATATTCGTAAATCCACTTATCCCCTTGTACTGCCTCAAGGTGTGAAATCGCTCTTTTCTTCCTGTGAGTATCTTATGCGCATACGACTGATGGCCAGTGTCCCAGATTATCTTGTCTCTTCTAATATCAAATACATAGTGTAGCGCAATTGTTAACTCTACTACTCCTAATGAGCTTGCAAGGTGCCCTCCATTTTTAGACACAACATCTATTATTAGAGAACGAATCTCTTTGGCTAGCATAGGGAGTTCCTCGACTGGAATCATTTTTAGATCATCTATATCCTTTATTTTATCAAGTAAGCTCATCTCAAGAAATCTCCTCTCTGATTTTTTCAATTAAAAGGTCACTTTCAGTTATCTTGTGGAAACACATAAGGGTCTCTCTCTTCTTCGATCTCCCTTTAGACAGCTGCTGACGAGTCATTAAAAACACCTTAATATCGCTCAACGCAGGGTTTTTATAGAGAGACTCCAAAAACTGATAAGGATCAATCCAACTGAGCATTGTATCAACAATGATGTAATCTGGTCTATCAACGAATAAAACTGACAGTAATTCAAGGGCACTATCAATTACAACAGTCTGGACTCCAATACTGTTTAATTTTGACGCAAGGGCATTAGCAAAGACTATATCATTATCTATTATAGCAATAAGTTTATCCTTCATCTCCCTTGTCATGCTCCATATCTTGGTAATCAGAAAGCTTGTTTTCCAACTCCTTAATATCGTCAAACTCAGATATGCCTTCTCTTTGGATCAATTGGATCTTCTTTTCGGCATCTTTCAGGATAAGGATTAATGATCTCGCAAGCTCTATTCCCTCTTTATAGGCCTCTATTGACTCCTCAAGACCTAGACTCCCACTCTCAAGCTTTCCAGTAATTTCTTCTAATCTCTTCAACTTGGACTCAAAATCATCTCTCTTTCTACTCAACTTGAACCTCCTAGATTATGTTGAGTCTAAAGTAAACTTTCTTACCCAATTTTACAATATAAGAGCCGATTTTCAAACTCAAATTGGAATCTACAACTCTCTCACTATTTATATATAGGCCACCTTGATTTATAAGTCGCTTTGCGTCACTTGTGGATTTTACCACCTTTATGGAGGCAAGTGCCCTACAGACCCAGATCTGTCCATCATCTTCTGCTCTGATATTATACTCATCCATCTTTTCTGGTGGATTCCTCTTAGAGAACACCTCGGTGAAATTTCTAAGTGCATTCTCTGCATCCTGAGAGGAGTGAAACCTTGCTACAATCTCTTTCGCGAGGGATTTTTTCGCATCCATTGGATTCATTCTACCAGATTCGCAATCAGATCTAATCCTTTTTATCTCATCAATTGACATATTGCTCAAGAGCTCATAATATCTCCACATGAGTTCATCATTTATTGACATTAGTTTACCAAACATCATATCAGGCGGTTCATTTATTCCTACATAATTGCCAAGGGATTTACTCATCTTATTCCCAACAAGTTTACCATCAACTAGCCTTGCATCCAACCCTTCTAAAAGTGGCATTGTCATTACTATTTGCTCACTTTGACCATACTCCCTTTGAATTTCCCGTCCAAGCAGGAGATTAAACAATTGATCACTTCCACCCAACTCTACATCACACCTAAGGGCTACTGAGTCATAAGCCTGGAGTAAAGGATACAAAAACTCATGGATTGATATAGATATCCCAGAGGTATATCTCTTTTTGAAATCATCTCTCTCCAACATGCGAGCTACACTGTATTTTGCCGCAAGTCTAACTATACCATCTGTACCAAGTTTACTCAACCACTCAGAGTTGAATCTGACCTCTGTTTTGCCTCTGTCCAGTATTTTATAGACCTGCTCTGTATATGTCTTTGCAGACTCCATTACCTGCTCATAACTAAGAGGAGGTCTTGTTACATTTTTACCTGTTGGATCACCAATCATAGCAGTAAAGTCTCCTATTACAAACACCACTTTATGCCCAAGCTCTTGAAACTGTCTCATTTTTTGTAAAACAATGGTATGTCCCAGGTGCAAATCGGGTGCTGTAGGATCAAAACCCGCCTTAATTATGAGTGGCCTGTCATTTTTTATTGATTCTTCAAGACGTCTATAGAGCTCCTCTTTTGTAACTATATCAACAACCCCTCTAAGTAATTGATTCATCATATTCTCTAAATCTGACATCCTCCTAATACCTCCTGATAATCCTCTCTATTTTTAAACATCTACCAGTATAAGCACATATCTCGAAATAAATGGCATTTAGTATCTGGACCCCATCACCAATCTCATATTTATTGGGTCTACTCGTAAGAAACTTGTCAACTGCGAGCTCTTTTTTCAGACCTATTACTGAATAGTGCGGGCCCACCATCCCAACATCTGTTATGTATCCAGTCCCTCCGGGCAACACCTCTTCGTCTGCTGTCTGAATATGCGTATGGGTCCCGGCAATCAGGGAGACACGAGAATCGAAATAGAATCCAAGTGCCCGTTTCTCACTCGTAGCCTCAGCATGAAAATCTACTATTTTAACCATAACATCACTGAGCTGCTTTATTATTGTATCACCAACCCTAAAAGGACAATCAATCAGTTGGTTCATATATGTCCTGCCCTCTAAATTAATTATAGCAATATCTATGTCTCTCTTTCTAACAGTTATGAAACCCAAGCCGGGTAGACCGGGTGGATAATTCGCAGGTCTTACAAGGTAGGGGATCTTATGAATCTCGTTATACATCTCACGCTTTCTCCATATGTGATTTCCAGTAGTTATCACATCAATCCCCATCTCCTTTAATTCGAGAGCCGTTTTGGGGGTAATACCAAGACCTCCAGAGGCATTTTCTCCATTGGCGATGATAATATCAATTTCTTCTCTATTGGGAAGAGACGAGAGAAACTTTTTTACGGTCTCCCTGCCACCTCTACCAATAATATCTCCGAATAAGAAGCCTTTTATTAATGCCATGAGGACCTACTTTGCATATTCAATTGCCCTGCTTTCCCGTATCACAACAACCTTGATCTGACCAGGATATGCAAGGGTCTCTTGAATCTTTTTAGATATGTCCTTTGCGAGTATGGGGAGTTGTTCATCCGTTATCTTTTGATTATGAACAATTACCCTTATTTCTCTACCTGCTTGGATAGCAAATGCCTTTTCCACTCCCTCAAATTCGGCACATATCTTCTCCATATCTTCAAGTCTTTTTATATAAGTCTCTAGTACCTCATGTCTTGCACCTGGTCTCGCACCTGAGAGTGCATCTGCTGCTTGAACAATTACATCCAATATAGAATCTGGTTTTTCTTCCTCATGATGAGACTTGATTGCATGGACTATTTTTGGAGACTCACCATATTTTTTTGCAAGCTCAGCACCGATAATAGCATGCGAGCCTTCCATCTCGTGGTCTACGGCCTTCCCGATATCGTGTAATAGACCCGCCCTTCTTGCCTGTTTTACGTTCAGGCCTAGTTCAGCTGCCATAATTCCTGCCAAAAAGCCGACCTCAATTGAGTGTTTCCACTGATTCTGTCCATAAGAATACCTATATCTTAATCTACCTATTAATTTCACAAGCTCGGGATGCATACCATGAATTCCAAGGTCAAAAACTGCCTGTTCCCCAGCCTGTCTCATAGCATTATCCACTTCCATTTTCGTTTTCGCCACTATCTCTTCAATCCTTGCTGGGTGTATTCTTCCATCTGCAATAAGTTTTTCAATAGCTATTCTCGCAATCTCCCTTCTAATAGGGTCAAACGAAGAAATTACAACAGCCTCTGGAGTGTCATCTATTATCAGATCCACCCCGGTTGCCTGTTCAATAGCACGTATGTTTCTCCCTTCACGTCCTATAAGCCTTCCCTTCAGATCCTCATTTGGCAAATCTATTACAGTCACTGTCCGTTCTGCCACATAGTCACCAGCGTATCTCTGAATGGCAAGGGCTATAATCTCCTTCGCCTTCTTCTCAGCCTCATCTCTTGCCTCTTGTTCGATCTGCTTAATCATCTTTCCAGCCTCAAGCTTTGCCTCATCAATTAGGGATTGAATGAGCTCCTTTTTTGCCTCTTCCCGAGAGAGTCCAGCAATCCGCTCGAGCTGGGATCTTGCCTGATCTAAAAGCTCACTATACCTTTTTTCATTCTCAGCTACCATCTGCTCCCTTTTTGTAATATTCTTCTCCCTCCTCTTAAGTTCTTCTTCCCTGTTATCAAGGAAGTCTACTTTCTTTTCAAGGTTTTCTTCTTTTTGCCGCAACCTCTTTTCGATCTGCACCAATTCCTCTTTCTTTTCTCTCGTCTCTCTTTCAAACTCGGTCCTTGATTTAATCTCGAGCTCTTTGATATCAAGACGGGCATTTTTAATTATGTTATCTGCCTCCCTTTTTGCCTCACTTATGATATCCTCCGCCTTTTTTAACGCCCCCTCTCGTCTCCTTTGGTTCCTAATAGTCTCTATTATCATACCCGCAATGAATCCGATAACAAGAGTTGCCATTCCTACCACAAGATAAATCACCTTATACCTCCTAGATCCTAAAGTATGTATGAAATCCTAATTTTCGCGAAGAGAATAAGAGAACCTAATGGTTATCAGAGATTAAATAATTAATCTCTTGGACACTCCCAAGGTCTTGTATTTTATCATGTACTCCATACTATTATTATTAACCTTTTTAATCAGGTGTCTTATTCTCTTGCGCTAAAACTCCTATACTACACAATATATGTAAAGCCCGAAAGAATCAGGCGAATTATCAAAATAGCCCCCGCCATCTGTGCGGTAGAAATACCTATTATGGAACCTATCGCAATGATAGGTGGGCACACCGGTATTCGCTTTAGGCTTCCCGTTCAAGACGGGCCTGCACACCACGAACAGAGGGCGTTCCCTAAATCTATGATGTTGGTTCACAAACAGTGCATTTCTTACCAACACGACAGGGGCTATACTATGCTTTCTGAGACTCATGGCACTCAATAATCTCTAGAATCCTCTTCATTTTTGAGATTACATTATCCAGCTCCTGAGCTTTACCCTTCCTCAGTTTTATAAACTCATCAGCAATATTAAGGAGCGTCATTATCAGAATACTCTGAGTATTAACACCTTTAATGCTATTTTTCACCTCTTCATACTTTTTTTCCACAAAATTTACAACCATATTGATATGGTCGGCATCGCTATCAGTCGCAATCTTAATCTTCTGACCTAAAATATTTATATCAAATGTATTAGTAGACTTCATACTGCGTTTACCATATATCTTTTGTGCTAAAAAATCAAGCAAAAATAATTTTCTTGATTTTTATACAACAAGAGTATATATCTACTCCTCCTTATGGTTTATAGAGTTGCACATACAATTATAGCGTGTTTATTTCTCATTGACGTTGCCTATGGAGAAAAAGACGACTGCAATATTGCTCCTCTACCAGAGGGTTCCACGAAGATTGAGAGATGTAGATACAAAAGCCCCAAAAATTATACAGATACAATAAAGTATTACAAGAAGCTTACAGGGGCAAGCCAAAACTATGAATTTAAAAAGATAATCGTGAGGTCAGATCTAAGAGCTATACATATCAAAAATAACAATCCCTCTTCAAAGTGGGAGGGAATAAATATATACGAGTATAAACGAGAAACCCGAATTTTTATAATTCCAAGGGAAGAGACTGGGCGATCGTCTAACGGCAGGACGACGGACTCTGGATCCGTCTATCTAGGTTCGAATCCTAGTCTCCCAGCCAACCATGGCCCCATCGTCTAGTGGTCTAGGACGTAGCCCTCTCACGGCTAAAACCCGGGTTCGACTCCCGGTGGGGTCATTTTCTTATCAAATTCTTGCCCATGGATGGTTAGAGGATACAATACGTATATTACATCTTTTAAAATAAGATCACACGTGTTGTATAAAGAGGTTTGAAGACAACTTCATCAGACAATACCTTTTAACCTTCTAACATCTCTATCTAACCTATAAATGAGGTACCTTTTCTATTTTGTAAAATTCTCTTATCCTTCCACTCGTAATACACACTACAGATTTACATTCACCAACATAACTTTCAACATCTATTGTACATGTCTCCCAACTACCACTTCTGTTTGCTCCATAACTTTAAAGCATAACCCGATCTACCATTTACAATTTACAGAAGTTTTAAGACCCTTATAACTATAATACATAAATTACCCTCTAAACCTATTCCCACTGATAAATAGCCACAATAAGAAACCTAATTTTTCAATTGTGTAACTCTCTCCCAAACTACCATTGATCTTTGTAACATAATCTTAGTTCAAATCTCGTATCATTATAGTAAATTCGAGCTGATTGCTACTAAAATAGATTTGATATTGCCGTGTAGTTTTTCAATCAGTGTAAAAATCTTCCACTAATTACTAACCATCTGCTGCATATTTTAATTTGCCATTAGCATGATAGCCCATATGAGTATCAAGGATGAGGAGATAGAAAGGATCAAGTATGCGGTAATCTATGTATGCATATGGATAGATCTTGGAAGCGAAGAAGAGTTTTTTAGGGTACTATATTAATTAGCCTAAATGATGCCACTCCTATCGACGACGTGGGGTTATCGGAAGAGAGACCTTTTATCTATTCGGCACTTGTGTTGTACATTTATTTGATAATGGTCACTTGACAATGGTCGAAAATTTCTCTACTACATATGTAATATGAAGTCGTTAATATTGGGTTTTATTGTCATATTTGGTTCAGTGTTTAACTTTTTTTGTTGCCAATGTGATCAAGAGAACCTTGGAGACGAACAAAGTGATATCATATTCAATAGGGATGGTAGTACAAGTGATGCTATTCTAGATTATGATGCTGGCTTAGGCGAGCGCCACAATACTTTTGTTTATTCAGCACTTGTTTTATATGGTAGATTTGGTCCAACTTATCCAGATGACTGCTTCCCTTTATCTGTTGCAGGGAAGTTCGATCTCTTTGAAACAGGTCCCGACAATTTTTCAACCACAAGGTGGTGTGAGGTAAGAGAGAATAGAAATCTCAACGCCTTTGAAGAGTTAAAAAGGATAAATCCTAAAATCAAAATTTACTTATATCGCATGGGACCGGGGCAATATATAGTAAGTAAATATGACAAATGGTCACAAGAAGACTGGGAATGGATAAAAGAGAATCACGGAAAAGATAATTTTGACAGATGGATAGCTGTTGGTGTAAAGACAAAAGAATATCTAAGGAGTGTCCCATATCCAGTGGAAAGGGCTATGATATTAGGTAATAAAAACTGGCAACAATACTGGATTGAATACAACTATAAACGAATTTGGGGTGAGCCATTTGGAGGATTTGATGGAAGATGGGCTGATGGGATCTTTTTAGATGGAATGCAATACGGTGTTAGTTGGCAAAACAACTGGAGGCCCGAGTCAAGCTTTGATGAGTCTACTTGGACATGGATCAGCACTGAGATAGATCATCCTGATGCATACTATGACACATCTACCCAAAAGTATAGAAATGATTTATGGCAAAAACACTACGATGAGTTTCTTAGAAAGGCCGTTGATTATTTTTATTCCAAAGGCGTCCACTTAGGACTAAACTCATGGGTTATCTACTACGACTCACAAATAGCGCTCTACGAGGACCTTAAGATCCTTGTAATGGAGGAATGTGGATTTCTGTGCTGGAAAGTGCTACCTGTTGACCAATGGGAAAAGAGAGTCAAAACCATGCAGAGTGCAGATAATTATACAATCTTATCTGTCAATATGCCCCCCGGTGCAGCTAGTCCCAACAACTCTGGTCCCGCCCCTAATGAAGGACTACAGAGAATGGATAGAATCTACGAAGGAAGAACAGGATGGCAATGGCTTTGGTTTTCGATGAGTAGTTATCTGCTCGCATACAACCCTGATAAACCAAATGCCTATTTTCTGTTTAGTCTATGGGAATTTAGAGACCAATATTGGTTTGAAGAATATGATCCAAAACTTTTAAATCTAGGAAAACCCAAAGGCTCGGCAATAAGGACAGAAAATGGCATTTGGTATAGAGAGTTCGAAAAGGGATTCGTAGCTGTGAACCCATATAAGGAGGAGAAGACACTCAAGATTGAGAAAGGACCTAAGGTGAGAATACTCAATCACGAAAACTTTAAAACTCCGGAAAACGCCCCTGTAGGAGATTTAAAAGCAGGTATTACATTAGAAACCTACCATGGGGCAATCCTATTATCAAACTAAAATTGGAATTAGTAAGATTTTGTATAAAATTTTCACTCCCATCCTACATAGACCCAAATTGAGCTCCTACTCCTCACCTTAAGATCAAAAAACATTTCATCCACAAGTAAATATTTGGCTCACCCATTATCGCACTTCCGTTTACACCTAAACTATGTCTCCTTTTTGTACGCGTTCATAAAAAAGCTTCATTTAGTGTTTTTACAGTATACATTGCACAGAACGGTAAAATCTCAGTTCAAAAGAGATCTCCCCGATCATAAAACGAACCCTTTGTATACATCTAACAACAGATAATAACCTATGGACACTCACCCATATCCTCATCTACGATCTATTCTACCACAGCTTTATGGTTAAAAGTAGTGGGAGTACTTCCCTTGTTTTTGGGATCTCTCCTTCATTGCCTCTCCGTTACAATTATAAAAAGCTCAAAAAACATTTGACTTATCTATTGGAAGTAAATATAAACTTATCTCCGCAACCAAAATTATCTCGCGGGAACACAATTATGGACACAGGCATCCACATCTTCGAAAAGGCGATCAGCAACTTAAAGGAAAGGATAAATCCTACCACCTTTGAGGTGTGGTATAGAAGACTTGAATTTGTATCCATGAAAGACAATACCATTGAGGTCTCAGTCCCGAATAGATTTTTCAAGGAGTTTTTTATCAACAATTTTTCAAAACCTCTCCTCGAAGAGGTGGCCAAGGTTATGGGCACGTCTTCTACACCATCTATTGTAATAATAGAAAAAGACGAAAAGGATAATCCGAAGTACACAGAAAACAACCCGGAGCCAATAAAGAATTCTCATCCACTACTCAATCCAAAATACACATTTGAAAGATTTGTAGTAGGTAGTTCGAACGAACTTGCATACTATGCCTCAAGAACAGTGGCCGAAAAACCTGCTCAAAAATACAATCCACTCGTAATATATGGTAAATCAGGCCTTGGAAAAACCCACCTACTAAACGCCATAGGACACCTCTGGTTTGCAAGATACCACGGAAACCTCATATACATATCATCCGAACAACTAATGAACGAGTTTGTCTACTCTACGAAGAACGATGACATGCTGCGATTCAGAGAGAAATTTAGAAAGAATTGTGAAATACTCTTACTAGATGACATACAATTTATCGGCGGAAAAAAGGAGGCTACTCAGGAAGAGCTATTTAACATAGTGAACTACTTACTTGAGAAAAAGAGACAGATTGTCATCGTCTCAAATGTCCATCCATCAAAGATAGAGAATTTAGATGAAAAGCTTCTATCAAGGATTACATGGGGTCTAACATGCGAAATAAGGGCACCCGAATTATCAATAAGAAGGGAAATATTAAAGTTTAAATCAAAATTGCTTGGTCTAAGACTCACTGATGAAATAATTGACTTCATTGCAACAAACATCAAGTCAAATGTGAGAGAGTTAGAAAGTGCACTAAACCACATAGAGGCATTCTCTAACCTAACCAAGCATGAGATAGACATCGCCCTAGTTAAGGAGTCCCTCAAGGACTTCTTCAGAGTAGAGAAGAACAGGATCACCCCAGATAAAATAATAGAAACAGTCGCAGACTTCTACGGTCTTAGTAAGGAGGATATACTGTCGGAGAAAAAGAGTAAAAACATATCTATCGCAAGACACATATCAATATACCTAATAAGAAAGCATCTAAACTTATCCCTCTCCGAAATCAGTTTTAAATTTAAGAAAAGCAACCATAGTGTAGTTCTCTTCTCTATAAAAAAGATTGAAAATACCATAAAAGAGGATAGCTCAGTAAGAGAAGTAATAGGAACACTTGAACAAAAACTCCTATCACTATGACTAGGAGTATGATTATAACATGTTTGTTTTCTTAAAAAACTTGTTTAAAAGGTCATTAGCTAACTGATTAAAACATGCATAAAAGAACATACAAATCACTAAGAAACTTCAGCATCAGAACAGAGATAGCAAAAAATTATCAAAGTAAAAAACAGGTCATAAACAACCACCAGTTAGAAAATTACCAGAGAGATCAGATAACTAGACCTATTTTTAAACAACTAAACACCCTTTACTTATGCTAATAATTATTATATAAACAAAGGATACTATATGAGTAGGAGGAAGTATAAATGAAGATAACCTTACAAAAGATAGAGTTCGAAAAGGCACTAAACTTTTCACAGGGTATTATTGATAAAAGAACAACTAATCCCATTTTGAGTAATATACTTTTTATAGCATCCGATGATAAGCTTGAGCTTTATAGTACGAATATTGATATAAGTTCTATTAGCCAAGTTAGTGCGAATGTAGAAAGTGCGGGCAGGGCCGTAGTGAGTGCAAAGATGCTCTTTGATATAGTTAGGAAATTTCCTCCAGGTGAGATTCAAATTAGGAGGATGGATAACAATTGGGTAGAGATCAAATCCAGCTCTGTTCAATATAAAATAGCAGGATTGCACCCAGAGGAGTATCCGACTATAGAGAAACCGAAGAGGACAGATTACGTTACTATTAGATCTAAAACTCTCTTGAAACTGTTGAAGAGGACCATCTTTGCTGTATCCCTAGAGGAGGTTAAAAAGATATTAGGTGGTATTCTGTTTGATTTCTCTGAGGACAACGTCCTTAAACTTGTTGCAACTGATGGGCATAGACTGTCTCTTGTGAGAGAGCCAATAGCCATAAAGATTAGGAGGAAGGGAGATAATAATGTTGTTTTGCCTCGTAAGGGTATGCAGGAGCTACAGAAGATACTTGAAGAGACGGATGAAGACATAAAGGTCTCTATAGATGAGAGATCTGCTATTTTTAGGACTGAGGATAGAACGCTGATGATGAAAGTTCTTGAGGGCACATTCCCCGACTACAATCAGGTCATGCCTCTCGAGAATGACAAGATATTAAGAATAAACAGGCAAAGATTTTTTGATGCACTATCCCGGATGGTAATTGTATCAGCTGATAGATCTAATGTGGTAAGGATTTCATTTTCTGCAGAGGGGATAGTGGTCTCTTCTGAATCCCCCAATGAAGGAGAAGGTAAGGAGTTTGTTGAGGCAGAGTACAAAGGGACAAAGATTGAGATGGGATTTAATGCAAGATACATAATGGATGTACTCGATGTGGTGGAAGACGAGGTGGTTGAAATGAAAATACTTGATGAACTCTCGGCAGTCCTTATTAAACCTGCACAGGATGAGAATTTCCTTAATGTCGTAATGCCTGTAAGAATGCCATAGATTATTATTTGATCTGTGGGTTAGTGAGGAAGGCCATGAGCAGTCAAAACGTCAATGAATACAATGCTGATAAAATAAAGATACTCGAGGGCCTAGATGCTGTAAGAAAAAGGCCTGCTATGTATATAGGATCAACAGGTCTTACGGGGTTACATCACCTAGTATACGAAGTTGTCGATAACTCAATTGATGAGGCCATGGCGGGTTTCTGCACAGAGATAGAGGTTATAATACACATAGATAATTCGGTAACAGTTATAGACAATGGCAGAGGAATCCCTGTTGATATACACAAAGAGAAGAACAGACCTGCTGCTGAGATAGTATTAACCGTTCTTCACGCTGGCGGGAAGTTTGACGACAAGACCTATAAGGTCTCAGGCGGTCTTCACGGTGTGGGTGTTAGCGTGGTTAATGCCCTCTCTGAGAGGTTGGATCTTGAGATATACAGGGATGGAAAGGTATATCAACAGTCATATTGTAGGGGAAATCCGATCACTGATCTTAGGGTTGTGGGTGTGACAGAGAGAAGAGGTACAAAAATAACTTTTAAGCCGGATGCTACCATCTTTACAACTACTGAGTTTTCATTTGATATTCTTGCGCAGAGGATGAGGGAATTGGCGTTCTTGAATAGTGGTGTAAGAATTACACTAAATGATGAGAGGGAAGATAAAAAGGTGGAGTTTAAGTACGACGGGGGAATAAGCTCTTTTGTGGAATATCTAAATAAAAACAAGACCCCCATCCATAAGGATGTCATAACACTTGCTGGCCAGGCTGAGGACGTATACATTGAGATTGCTATGCAATATAACAATAGCTTCAATGAAAGTATATATTCCTTTGTCAATAACATTAACACGGTAGAGGGGGGAACTCACCTAATAGGATTTAAATCAGCCCTCACGAGGACCATCAATACCTACGTTATTAATAACAATCTAACTAAGGACCTAAGGGATATAAGTCTGTCTGGTGATGATGTAAGGGAAGGTCTCACGGCCGTAATTTCTATTAGAATAAAGGAGCCCCAATTTGAGGGTCAAACTAAGGCAAAACTTGGTAATTCAGAGGTAAAAGGTATAGTAGAGTCTTTTGTGAATGATAAACTACTCACATATCTAATGGAGAATCCCTCTACGGCACGAGCTATTGTTCAGAAGTCCATTGATGCGGCACGTGCAAGATATGCGGCTAGCAAGGCTAGAGAGATAGAGAGGAAAAGGGCACTTGGTAGGCTTACCCTGCCTGGTAAGTTGGCGGATTGTCAAGAGAAGAAGGCCGAGCTTTCAGAGCTGTTTATCGTAGAGGGAGACTCGGCGGGTGGTTCAGCAAAACAGGGTAGAGATAGGAGGAATCAGGCCATATTACCCTTGCGTGGGAAGATCCTGAATGTGGAAAAGGCAAGATTTGATAAGTTGCTTGCCTCTGAGGAGATATCAACTCTTATAGCCTCTCTTGGGACAGGTATTGGACAAGGGGATTATAACATTGATAAACTGAGATACCACAAGATTATAATAATGACCGACGCAGATGTAGACGGCTCACATATTAAGACCCTTCTTTTGACATTATTTTATAGGCATTTTAAGGAGATCATAGAAAGGGGGTACCTGTACATTGCTCAACCGCCCTTGTATAAAATACAAAAGGGTAAGCAGAGTATTTATTTGAAGGATGATATGGCGTTGGAGAATTATTTATTAAATATTGCAATGAACGAGGCGACCATAAGATCCAAGAGTTCTGATAAACTGATTGGTGGTGAGGAGATGAAGAACTGGCTTCTTTGTTCATCACAGTTAACGAAGGCCTTGAGAAAGATAGACAGAAGAAAGGATAGATATATAGTTGAGCATTTTATTAAAAGGTTAATGGAGGGTGTGGATATATTTATGGATAATCTTATACTTGAAAGCTTCTGTAATGAGGTGGTCTTTGAAATGACGAATAGGGTAAGAGAAAGGGCGCCAGTAAGTTTTATCATAGAGGATGACTTTGAACATTCGTCTAAAAAAGTTAGATTTACAACCCGTTATTTTGGCGCTAATAGAGAGACGATGATAGATAAGAACTACACGATGCAACCCGAATTTGAACACTTAACAAATCTTTATAGGCGTGTGTTTAGCTTAGGAGAGCCTCCTTATGTAGTATCTTATAAACAGAAGAGTTTTGAGCTCTCTACCTTTGAGGAGGTATATGAGGTGGTGATTCAGGAGACGAAAAGAGGTCAACAGATTACAAGGTATAAAGGTCTTGGAGAGATGAATCCTGAACAACTGTGGGAGACGACCATGAACCCCGAAAATAGAACTATACTGCGTGTTAATATATCAGATGCTGTAGAGGCTGATTGGCTTTTTACTGTTTTGATGGGAGAGCAGGTAGGGCAGAGAAGGGAATTTATAGAAAAATATGCTCTGGAGGCAACCAATCTTGATATTTAAAAGGTTTTTTACTTTATTGCTGGTATTTTTTGCCTCTGCTATTGATGGGATAGGTGAGGAACTAGATAGAAATGTAATGGTGGAAAAGGCAAAGGTACAGTTTATTTGGAAGAATTATGATAAGGCGTTGGAATTGGCAGAAAAGGTACTCAAAGAAGAACCTAGGAATATAGAGGCTCTTATAATAGTGGCACAGATTCATTATATTAATGGTAGATTTGAAGAGTCCAAAAAGACTTTTGATAAGATATTTGAGATAGACGATGCGTTAAGAGTGGAGTTTATGAGGGATTATGGGATAGTTCTGAAGTCTGTAGGAGACTTTTTGAGGGCGAAAGATTACCTAGAGGGCTATTTAAAGGATAACTCTGAAGATAGTGTAGCTAGATATCACTTAGCAGATGTTTATTTTAGGATGGGTGATAAGGGTAGGGCGGAGGATGAGATAAAAAAGGTATATTCCAGGAAAGATGACCAGATGATCCCCGCCGCAGTGCTGCTTTCAGAGATATATCTTTCAGAGGGTAGAAGCGATGAGGCCCAAAATGTGTTAGAGAAGTTGGAGAAAGAAAGGATGAGCCAGCTCTCGGAACAGATTGTGAGCGGACTTTATGGAAGGGCATCTGTTGCAAGGGAAAGGTTTAAGAAGATCTCTTTGGAGCTTTCAATAAGAGCGGGATATGATAGCAATGGTATATATCTGACGGAAGAAGAAAAAGAGAAGAAAGTAGCTGGAGATTCTGTATTTTCCGAATTATATGTAGAGGCGAGTTTTAGTCCGATGATGAGCGCACAGAAAAGACTTTACATCGAGCTTTCTTTTTTAAAAAGTTTTTACTTAAAAGAAAATGTAAGCCAATTTGACCAACTTTTTGTAAATCCCAAGATCGGGTATAAGTTTTTCACTGATGATAGAAGGTCTACTTTTTTAGATCTTGGATACGAATATACAAATCTATTTTTTGCCGGAGGTGAAAGGGTTGGTTTTGATAGCTTTGGAACATATGTCCAATCCAATGGATTGTATGGTGAGCTAAACCATAGGTTTGGAAAGACAATAGGGATTGCTAGATATGTGTTCTCTTTTGATGAATATTATGACCACAGTAAGAGTGGTTTTGTGCATAAGATTTTTTTGGTCTCTTCAATACCTGTTTTAAAAACAGGGAATTTATATATGGGTCCTATTCTATCACTTGAGGATAAGAGATTAAACCTTTATGACCTGTATTCAGTAGGAGCAACAGCGGGCTTCCGACTTAAGCCCTTGGAAAGATTATCTTTCGTAATTTCATCTAACTATGAAAATAGAAACTACTTTGATAATCATGAGGGAAGAAAGGACAATGTGGTTATCCTCTCCTCTCACATAGAAGGTTTTATTACAGGTAGTGTATTTTTAAGTGCTACAGCCTCATACTCCTTGTTTAATTCAAACCTAAAAATGTATTCTTATGATAGATGGGTCATATTGTTTGGCACAGGATTTTACTACTAATACATGACTTTAAGTATTTGAATAGTGTTTGTTGAATAACGTAGAAATGCTTCTTCTAACTATTTGTGATTACGAAGATTTTTTAGTTTGTTTCTGGAACGATTTTTGAGAAAGCTATAGTATTGATTCCGGAGGTATTTGTATGAGAAACAGTTTGATCTTCTTATCGATATTGTTGTTGCCTCTTACCTTGGTGTCAGAACAACTTTCTGTAGGTGTCGTCTCTGATTTGGAGAACGAGGTATACGCTATATCCTCTGGTAAAGAGAAAAGACTCAATGTCGGGATGTTTATAGAGAAGGGTTCAAAGATAATAACAAAAAAGGATTCACGGGTGAAGATTATGATGATGGATGACTCCCTACTTGTTATAGCACCGAATACTGAGTTTTCCATTGATGAGTACGTGGTTGAATTGGGAAACAAGAAGAGGACATCTGTGTTGAGTTTAATAAGAGGTAGAATACTATTTTATATAAACAAGGCGTTCTCTAAGCCTGAGGGCAAGTTTGAAGTGAAAACAAAGAATGCTGTCGCCGGTGTTAGAGGAACGAAGTTTATTGTGGAGAGTGGAGATAAGGAGTTTGTAGGCGTTATAAATGGAGAAGTTGTATTGAAGACGAAAGATATAGAATTGGTTCTAACACAAGGGAAATTTGTTGATTCTTCAAAAGGCTATGTGATATCTGAGTTAGATCAAAAGATTTTGGAAGAATATACAAATACATTCCATATTAGGAAGGGTAGAATGCAGTTGGCGATGTTGGAACGGGGGACCGGGATTTCAGGAGAATCTCTATTGGAACATGATGTTAGGAATAAGACGTTAGATAGAAAGGTCTCTACAGAGGTAATAGAAGGAAAGACCCAGGAAAGGAGTGGGGATTTGCCTTCAGACGCTATTGAGAAGAGGGATTCTGGAGATGAAATGGTCGATGGTATTATTATAACGAAAAAAGATGGAGGAGACTATGACATCAAAAGTGGTAATAGAATGATAGTGATTAGGATTCTCCTGCCTTTTGTTAAATTAAGGAGGTAATCTAATGAGATTAGTTATACTGTGTCTTATTGCTGTTTCAGTTCTCTCTTGTTATGGCTCTGATAGTGAAGTTGTGAAAATTCAGTTGAGGATACCTTTAGAGGCCAAGCAACAGGGTGACTCTTTTGATGGTATCGTAAGTAATGAGTTTTCTATAGACAACTTTTTTGCCGTAGCAAGGGTTGTAGTAAAAGGTCTTCGTTCTGGGGATCAGAGTTTTAATCTCGTAATAAGATATGTCGATGCGGAAAGGGAAAATTACTACTTTGAGGCACTTGTTGAGGCTTACGTGGGAGATAAACTTTCTGTCTCTTTTGGGGGATATTATAGTATAGATAAATCCTCAATTGGAGGATTTGTTTCCAATGGAGAATATATGATAGATGTGCATAAGGGGGTAAAAACAGAATTTACTTTTGAGTCAGTGGAAATTCCGAGTAGTGAAGTTAATGTGACCGTAAATGATAAAAAAGTCTCATCGATAATCTTTTATGACCCTGTAAGAGAAATATTCTTAAAGACGATTGATAGATCCCCTGTGAGTAACTCCTATTATTTGAGAGTTCCTGAAGGTAGATACAATATTTACTCAGTTGACGCTAACAAAAATAGGGTGCTCTTAAGAGAATCTCAAGAGATTAAAGGTGCTTCAGTAAATGTAGAGTTATGAAATTTTATTGACTGAGTTTTCCGAATCCTTCAAAATAGGGCATTTTTAGTGGGACTCAAGTTTATTAGCTTGTTATCCAGGATCGAGGAATTCTACGATTTTTTGTTCAGTTAGATGGTCGGAGAAGTAGGAGGGTCTTAGCAATACTTATGTGTGAAGTGGTGGTGGGTCTAAGAAATAAGAAAGTATATGGTCTATTTGTTTTATCTATAAGCTTCACTTCTCCAAAGATATTCTACCTTTGCCCTTTTAAGTAATGAGATCGTATGGCTGTGTTTTGAGTCGAATTTTGTGGTGTTGATTAGGATTAGAGTTAATTGGTGATTCTTGTCTTTATCAGTAGATTTTAAATTATCTTTACAAACACCTTTCTTGTCCTTGGTCCATCAAATTCACATAGGAATATCCCTTCCCATGTACCGAGGGCTAATTTCCCGTTCTCAACAATTATAATTCTGCTGTTACCGATAATTGATGCCTTGATGTGTGCATCACTGTTGCCTTCTGAGTGGGCGTAGTCCCCTTTGTGTGGAACAAGTTCTTTGAGTCTGTCGATAATATCTCTCACCACATCTGGGTCAGCAGATTCATTGATGGTAATTGCAGCAGTGGTGTGGGGGACATAAACAATGCATATTCCGTTTTTTATCCCCGAATTTTCAACAAGAGCGCTTATGACACCTGTTATGTTTACCAGTGTTTCCCGTTCTTTTGTCTTTACCTCAATGTAAAGCATATCATCTCTCCTCCACTTTTTCAGGAATGAAGTTGTAAAGAATATTGTATGGATCTCTGAATTCCTGCTCTGGCTTAAAGTTTAGTCTCTTCTTTCCTCTGTTATTCAAGTGATTCATCAGTGAAAGTTTAATAGAGTTGTAGTCAACACCATTTTCCGAGAGAATCTTAACCGTAATCTTTTCACATTCCGATGCAAAGGATATGGAATCAGAAAGTATTCTCATTGTCTCGGTCGGGTTGTGAAAGCCCAGAGAGTTTTCTGCTATTATGAAGATAAGCCTGTAGACTGATTCCTCATATAAATCCTGAATTCTTGACAGAAGTGTTTTGTCAACTTCTTTTCCGTCTTTTACTAGTTCATTTATCCTCTCAATATATTTTGCTACATAGGCTATTTTGTAACCCGCCTTGAGCATTGTGGAGATAGTCCTGTCCTGAATTGTGAACACCTGATTTCTTAGGTATTCCTCTCCTTCTGAATGGCAGACGATGCAGCTCTTCATACCTGTCTTGAGGGGACTTGTGACATTGTGGTCTGAGACTTTATATGCACCGACTCTCTTATATGGCATATGACAATCTGCACAGGAGACATTGGCGTTGAAATGGACAGAATTCCTCGTGTAAAGTTCGTATTCGGGATGCCTTATAAAGGCAAGTCTGTATCCTGTGACCTTGTGTGTCCATTCTTTGTGCTTCGGGTTGCTCTTTAGCACTTTTATAATATTTTCAATGGAGATATCGCCGTATTTTGAGCCGTCCCATGGGAAGAAGGCGTACTCGGCTTTATTATTCTCGTCTCTTGGAATTGTATATGTTACATGGCATTGAGCACAGACTGCGGAGCGAAGTTCCTGATGTCCGAGTTCTTCGGGATTCTTCCCAATCTTTTTAAAACCCTCTATTGCAATAAATTTTGTTATTCTGTTCTGCATGGTCTTTGGATTATGACACTCGATGCAACTGACCCCGAGTTCTTTGTGCTTATCCGGAATTTTTGAGTGGACCTCGTCAAACGGTTTTCCGAAGTAATCATTTCCCATTTGCTCTCTGAGCGGATTTGCGTAAGGGGATTTACACGTAAGGCAGACCCCACCTGGCCCTCTTCGGGAAGGGTCAATCTCAAGAGTATCTGTCATCATATAATAGTGTCCGCGCGGCTCGTTGTATTCTATAGAAAATGCCATACCACTATAGATGACTGAGAGAAACGGAAATTCACTAATCTTGTCATAAATTATCCCTCCGAGGTCAGATCCCTTTTTGTATTTGGAGAGACCTGCCGGTTTTCCTTCAGCCGTCTTCTTCCAGAGGTCATATTCTACGGGGTAATTTCTACCCCACACCGCCGGTTCTATCTCATTCTCCGGAATCTCAGATTTTCTGGGCGATTCAGGCTTTGGTCCCTGACATCCGCTAATTAAAAAGAAAATGGCTAAAATCAAAAATAACTTCTTCATCAGAAAACTCCTGTATGTTTGTGTGTATGCCTTCTGTGGCAATCGGTGCATCTCCTCTCTGTGGTATTGATACGGCTGACCATTTCGCTGTGGCAGGAGATACAATTTTCCTGAACTACCTTTCTGCCATGATTCGATATGATTACAGGTTCTGTGTAAAGCCCTCCGTAAAAATAAATAACATCTTTTGTCCCGTCTATACCTTTCCACAGGAGATGGTTGGCAAAATTATCGTTGGGCAGATGACAATCTATACATTTTTTACTCTGATGAGCACCGCTGTGGATGAAGTTTTCATACTGATAGTTCATGATATGACAGGAGTTGCAGAAAGCGGGGGTCTCTGAATAGTGGTATATTCTCCTTCCATAGGCAATTGCCAACAGAAGACACAGAACAACCGCCGCTGTTATAACTTTTCTTAACATCTTAAGATATAAAATCCCCTCCGTTTTTAATCAGGACAGGTTCTCTGGATTTCAGGTTTGAATCCGACGGTCTGTTGGATGTGCAGTCTATCTGTATCTGGTCGTTGTCCATGCTGAGATTAAGAAGACGGCAGAAGTGGGGCTTGTCTTTCCCTTTGAATCTGAATGCCTCAAAATTTTCACAGAGTATACATGACCGCAGTACCTCGAGATTGCCCTCCTGTTTTAAGATTTTGAGCAACTCAATCAGAAAGGTAAATACAAAGGATTTGTGATTCTGAGGGAAGATGTCTATTGCCTGATAAAACCAGTTTTCAAACTCTTTTATCTCTCTGATTATCCTTTTGCCCTTTG
>JAOAFA010000053.1 GCA_026416535.1 Deltaproteobacteria bacterium | reverse complement strand
GGTCAAGGTCTTTATTCCCTTGTATAGCCCCATAAAGGCTTTCTACCTCTTTAAGAAGAAGGCTATCATATATGTGACATTTCAAATTAGTAATATCCTGTGACATTTTAAAATAGTAATCACAATAACTGATATTTTTATTGACAAAATTGACAAATCCATCAAACTCTATAAGGTATTTTAGATTTTATGGATAAAACCGAATAGAGAAAGGACACGATCTTTGAAAAGGTTTATTTCAGCTAAGGGTTAGTAATAATTCTTGTAATTATGGAGAAGAAGGCCTTTGCATTTGACCTTGATGGAACGGTTGTAGATTCGAGATCTGATATTGTAAGTTGTGTGAATCGAACCCTGAGGTACTATAATCTAAGTGAATTACCATTTGACAAAATTGTATCATATGTAGGGAACGGTGCAAGAGTTTTGATGGAGAGGGTACTTGGGGATAACCTCTCACAGATTAACCTTGATGAGGCAGTAAAAAAGTTTAGAGAGATATACCTTGAACACTGTGTCGATGAATCCTCTATATTTGATGATATAACGGAGTGTTTTGAAGAGATTAAGAAAAGGGGGCACTATCTGTTTGTGATAACAAATAAGCCATCGCCACATTCAGAAAAGATACTGAAACATTTCGGATTATTTAGTAGATTAGATGGGTTATATTGTCAAGATACTATGAAGGCACTTAAACCAGATCCTGTTACGATATATGAGATACTAAAATTATATCCGGTAAAACCTCAAGATTTTTATATGATAGGCGATTCAAAGGTCGATATGGATTTCGCGAGATCGGGGGGAATTAGGTCTATTATGGTGGGATATGGCGGGGTTATTTCAGAAGAAGAGTTTATCTCTGCATCAGCTGATTATAAATCAAAGACAACATCAGATTTGAAGAGGCTAATTCTATCCCTTATATAATTTTGCAACGCAAGATTCCAATCAGAACATGGTATATAAATCTCAACGGATGCCCTGTGTCGAACATATTGGATTGAGCCTTAAACGAACAAAGTTTTTGATGATAACCAATCGCCTTTTTGTTTTAGATATATTTTTCTGTATATGGGGCAGCCTTTTCAATAAATTCAGGGGGAACTTTTATAGGTTTATTTTCTGCGTAATCGTAAAATACTTGAACTGAGCCACCTTTGGCAAATACCTTTTTGCCGTCCTTTGAGACAATCTGATAGTTGAACTTAAAACTCGTCCTTCCTATATCACTCACCCACATCCTGACTATGGGTTCATCAAGTGGGAATATGGGAGTTTCGTAGTCGATGGTGATTGAGGCAATTATGAAGTTTAATTTTGTAATGTTTTCTCTACCAAATATCTCGGCAAAAAACTTCCATCTTGCCTCTTCAAAATAGGTAAGGAAAGTCGCATTATTTACATGACCTATTAAGTCTATATCATTAAATCTTATCTCGACTCTTGTCTCAAAATACCTCTCAGGTTCCCTTTTTGTAATTTTAAACGGTGTATTCAGGTCATTTAAGAATGCTATCTCGTACAGGGGCTTTCTAACCCTTTCCTTCATATCTTTTTTACGTGTTTCATCGTCAAGTGTGTTGATATCTCCCTTGTAGCCAAGCGCTATTACGACTATTATATCCATATCAGATGGTATGTTGAAAATCTCCTTAATCTTATTTCCGTCAAACCCTGCCATGGGGTGAGCCATTAGTCCATTGTCGACTGCTGCGTAGATTAGGCTCATTACTGCCTGGCCGGAGTCAAAGGTGTAGTATTTGAGGTTATTACCTTGATAATCAAGTTCGGGTTTTGAAAATACAACAATTATCACAGGGGCTTTAAGTGCCCAGTAATTACCTTCAGCGAGTCCCGGTTTTATTCTTCGAATAGATTCCTCACTATCAAGCACTAAAAATCTTGCAGGCTGCATATTTGCGGCAGAGGGAGACCATCTAGCTGTATCTAGTATTTTATATATCTTTTCTTTTGAGACCTTGTCTGGCTTAAATGCCCTTTTACTTTCTCTCATTTCCTTTATTTTTGTGAATTCCATGACGACCTCCTCTTAGTAAAGAAATTCTGTATAGGACCTAAAGACGATATCTGCCTGGGACTTGAGATTACCAAACCTTTTTAGTCTTGCTGAGAGAAAACCAGACCTCTTTGCGCCTAATACGTCTAAGTTTTCTCTGTCTCCAATGTGAAGGATTAATCCCGGGTCGACTTCCAAAAGTTCTGCTGCTTTTAAAAACGGTTCTTTTGCCGGTTTCAATGTCCCAATATCTTCAGTATTAATTAAGGCTCGCCATGGCTCAAAATAGAGTCCGAGTCTCATTAATTTTTCATCGATTGGAAAATCTGAAATTATCCCAAGTCTAACATCGTTTTTCTTTAACATATCAATAAACTCCCTCAAACCTTTATAAAGGAGCCCTCTATTTATTTTTGATGCAAAGAGTCTGTATATAGTTTCATCAATCATATACTCACATTCAGACTCATCAATCATTAGTTTTTTGGATAATCTAATCAATACTTCACCTCTTATGTCTCCCTTAAAGCCTTCGCTCCGTAACTCCTCTCTAATTCTATAGTAGGCTACTATAAATTTTCGATGTTTTAGGATGTCTGGTAGAAGTCTTAAAAATAGCCTTCCAGAATTGTACAACGTCCCATCCATGTCGAAGGTAACAGCCTTTATTTCTCTCCCAAAAAGTCTCATATCCTATTCCCTTTCTGCGTATAACAAATCTACGATCTCTTGTTTCATTGTTAAGTGTGGTGGCTTTAGATGAGCATCGGGTGCTCCTCTCTCGATCTGCATAGAGCGGTATCTTTCAAAAAATCCCCTTTTAAGGATAATTAGTTTTGGTTCACTTAGTCTTTGGCTCCTTCGCTTTGAGTCATACTCAATGTTTGCTTTTCTAAGGAGGTTGTCGAATTCCATAGCGATTGCTTCTCTCTGCATTTCATTAAGCCTTTGTTGTGGTTCTATTGCAAGGACATAGGAGGGGGTATCCTCGAGCGAGACTGTTACTGTAAAACCATTTATACCCAACCCTGTAATATTGATGAGTTCTGATAGTGCCTTGATCACATGACTCTCCGTTATCTTTTCACCCGTAATTGATATAATATTACCCCCTTTGTGAAGAAATCTTATACATGGTGTCTTATCGTAAAAATCGGTTACTTCAACAATATCGTTGATGTCATATCTATAGAGACCATTTGAGGCACTTATAATAACCCTATATTTTTCTCTCTCTTTGAGTTCCCACATGAAATATGGCTTATTGTCTCCTTCAGAGATAAATTCAAGGAAGTGTCCATAAGGAATGAGGACATTGTCATTTCTTTTAGTTGAGACAGGTATGGCAAAATTTCCCTCTGTGGCTGCATAACCATAATCCATAATTGGTAAATTGCCAAAATATTTTTCGAACTGGGAGATATAATATGGACCAAAACCGCCTTTCCAACACATAAGCCCACATAGTTTGCTCCATATTTCAACGGGCTTTACGAACCCGTTTTTATCAAGACTATAAGCCATTCTCTCTGCCATATGCAAATTTGGCTTTAGATCTTTGAGTAATCTCTTCCTAATAATCCTATCTACCTTAAAGTCAGGGTTTATATCTCCGTGTTTTAAATCCTTGATTAGAGAGTCGGCATACTCTGTGAGTTTTTTTGCGAAGAGTAATATTGTTGATGGATTAATTGCTGCAATAATGGATATCTCCATCTCGAGAGCAAATCTCAGGATGTAGTAATATTTTGCGTCAAAGTCTTCTATAAAGAAAACTTCCATAGGTATTTCATGAAAACCTCTGGCAATAGATAGTCCCAGATTATCTGCACCCATTGCTACTGTTATTGAGCCATAAGGTATTCCACCTTTGGTCCTCCCCTCTATCTTTGGAGAGTGAATTGTCAGAAGTCTTCCATATACGAGTCCTGGCATCTCAGTTACGACCTGTCTCATCCATGCCCTTCTTGGGAGTTTGTACTCTTGAAGAAAAGATTTTGTGACTGGGATAAACTTTGCTGCTCCTGTTGTCCCACTCGTTCTACCAAAGAAGATGACCTCCTCAGATGTTAGGATATTCTTTTCACCATTTTTTATCCTTTCAATATATGGTTCCAGGGTGTCATATGTCTGTAAGGGAACCCTTTCTCTATACTCCTCAGCACTTTTTATGCTATTGAAACCATGGATCTTACCAAATTCTGTATCCTTGTTTTTGTTGATTATCTCCTTTATCTTTTCCCGTTGGTATCTCTCTGGATCCTTGACTGCATCACTAAACCTGCCCCATGAACGAATAAATAACAATTGAGCGAGTAGCGGAACTGCCTCAATAGGTATCTTAGGTAGGATCTTCTTCCACAATATATTTACTAAGCTTATGTTTGGCATTTTTAACCTCTCACTTTATGAGTTGGTACTAAACTTTTATTCAGAATAAAACTTTATCATTTTTTCGATAGATGCTTTGCAGACTACGCAAAACGGTGATGAACCTTTTGAAAACATTTTACAGTCCATCATGGGCCTATAAAGATCTTTTGCCGCATAACCTGCCCCTTCAAAAAGCCCGACTTGGTTTTTGTATTCCTCTTTTTCGGGAGTTGGGATCGGAATACCTTTTTTTATTAAATTACCCCATTTAATTTCATCTCTTTTAAGATATGCTGTAATGTTTGGCTCCCATGGTTCAAGACCCTTTGGATAAAAATCAGAATATGCTACTTTTGAGGTGTAATACTCATCTGCAAGTCCTGCAAATGAGTGTCCTAACTCATGCAGAAATACATAGTCATCATATTCATTATCGGAGGGGAAGATCGCCCATTGATTAAATATCCCGGCCCCGCCATAGCGATTGGTGTTGACCATGATAAGTATAGTGTCATAGCATGTATGAGCTGCGGCATTTCTGACTCTCTTGTTGTCAGGTGCTGTTAGATACCTCTCAATCTCAAATGTATTGAACGTAAGGTTGAGTGCGGTATCTTTGTAAATCCCCTTTCTTGGTTCACTTACACCTGATTCATTGCTGAATAACTTTACAAGCCAGATGTTAATTTTATTCTTAAAATAACTATAAGGCTCGGACGAGAGTAGAATTCCAGTATATCTCTCTGCATCTTTAATCATCTTCTTCTCCTCAGTTTTTGTGTAACCTTCTGGGAGGATGATAATGTCAAGATTTTTACTGCATTCCCCAGAATAGTGTAGCTTTATATTCTCATGCCTACTCGGATTTAACTTCTTTGCCCTTACCTTGAGGGGATCAATTTTCATTGAAAAGAGCTTTTTCTGTCCAACTCCAATTACCAACTCAACCTCATCTTTCGGATATGGAAATCTCACGGTATTGTGAAATGTTCTCTTCATTACTTTTGCCTCATCTGTTGTCTGCCATTCTCCAAAGAGTGTGCAAAAACCTCGTGAATATATCATCCTTGAACTTTTTGTGTGATAGATTCTGACCTGTTCGCAACCGTATCCTGTGTAGTCTATCAGATTTGTCTTGGAACCAGCCCATATGTCCTCTACTATAATTTCATCAAGTGTGATAACTTCCTCAATATGGTTACCTGTTATATACATGTCAACGCGCATGGTTTTATCTACAAAATAGTCATCAAATTTTATATCCTGAATTTGAGTAATTAGTAGTGCGAGTAAATTAAATATCATGATCTACTCCTTTTGAATAATCATTAAGGGCGATTTCTCTGGCTGAAATTGGAAATCTCTGTAAGAGTTGTCCTATTTTTCGATTTCTGATTTTCTTTGAGATCTCTTTCCTTGTTCTTAATATATTTTGTAGGTTTAATATTGTGTCCAGATATGCCATCAGCATGAGAGTGTAGAGGCGAAATATGGAGCCGTTTTTTAGGTAGTTTGCTGTATCCCCTTTGCCAATTATGGCGGATAAATTATGATAAAAGGCACGTTTTAATGTATAAAGGGCACTCCAGCCTATAAGCCTCGTAGGAAAATACTTAAGCAGTATTCGGACCCTATTTCTCTCTACAAAATATGCCTTTATGTCCGAGTATTTCCCAGTTGAGTGAGAGTATATATGATAGACTATTGAATCTGGTTCATAAATACATCTATAACCATTGAGTTGAAATTTTATTCCGATATCAGTATCATCTCCAAATAGAAAAAAGGATTCGTCTATTCCACCAAATTTTAAAAATAGCTCTCTTCTATAAAATCCGGCTGAACCACTTGGAAATGCTACATCTGTTGTCTTCAAAAAGGCATCGCAGACTCTCTGTTTGTGCCCTCTTCCTCTGTTAATGCCATCAGGATATAGTAGATGACCTGCTGAGTCAATCAGATCTGGATTGTCTTTGAAGAGGATTCTTGATGATACCATCCCTACATCTTCAGAGACAAAGTGTTTGACAGCATTTTTTATCCACTCTTTATCCACAACTGTATCTGGATTAAGAGATGCTAAAATCTCACCGGTTGAGATCTCAGCAAGCCTATTGAGCCCAAAGCCAAAACCTCTGTTGTAATAGCTTCTTACTATTTTAATTCGTTTATTTCCAAAACTCTCGATAATTTCAATCGTATTATCAATGGATGCATTGTCGTAGATCAATATCTCGAAATTATCATAATCAATCTTCTCCACGGATGTCAAGCAGTCTTTTATTACTGCTGCACTATTGAATGTGACGATTGCTATTGAGACCTTCATTAGAAGAGAGTTGTGCAACTACACCCATCTGAGGTAGCACTGTCTCTTAAGGTGTCTGAACTGTGGGCTATATCAACAGTAGTATAGGTATCAGATGGAGTGGGAGTTTTACCATCATCGACAATTACAATGCCAACATCCTCAGTGGGAGGAGAACATGGTAGCCTATTTAGATTGCATATCTCGTTTACTTGATTTTTGGATACATTGCTAAGTTGTTTGGCATTAAGGACAGGAATTTCGATATCAATTGTTATTACCGCCTTCTTTTGTCCGTCCTCTCCAATAATATCACCCTCGAGCCCCTTAATCATTAGGATGTGGTTTGTATCGTCATATACAATTTGAGCAGATATGTTTGAACCAGTAAAACTTAGCCCCGCGTACCCATACATCTCTGAAACCTTCATAGAAGGAGAGATCGAGAGCTTTATATAATCTATTTCTTTTGTCTTGTTATTTGCTGCGTCTCTTGCCTGGCCAAGTGTAGTCCCTTCCTTTTCGCCTATGACATAGGCTACAAATGAAGTACCATTGATGATCTCAGCAAACCCCGTATTTTCTTTGAAAGATTTTAGGGATGACATAGTACTGTCCTTAAAACAGATTTTAGACTCTGTTATTGGAAGAACCTTGTCTGATGGACAGGTGATGATAGGTCCAATATCCTCAGTTATATCTACCGTTTGACCATCTGGATAAGAGATATCCGGTAAGGTGGTATCAAAACCGGCATCTAAGATCTCCTGTTTATGACATTTCCCAAGCATACACTCAACACATCTATTGTTATCTGATGAGCCACTGTTATTTGTATATTTTGCAACAAGCATGTGTTGTCCTACGACATATCCAACTCTTTCTGAGAAAAATCGCATACCATGAATACACGCGTACTTTGCAAAACCAGAGAGTGAAGAGTAGTAGGTATCATCTATTTGCCAGCTCTTACCACCATCTAAGGTCTTGAAGACACCCGGGACACAAGAATCTGTCTTTGTATCTGAGAGATAGTTTGCTGCTAAGAATCCTTCATTGGTGTTGAGAAGCTGCAAGGTGGATACAAAAGTTGCATCTGAGGTTTTATTCCCAAAAGGTATTTTTAATTCACCACCTGAAGTAAAGGTCTTCCCTCCGTCTCGTGTATACAATACGTAGGCCTTTGTAGCATCGTAGCCAGCAATAATCCCATTTTGACAGTCTAAAAAGTGAATTGAATTTATAGTAAAATTAGTATTTTCGTAAATATTTTTAAATGTCTTTCCGCCGTCTGTGGATACAGCTACAAATCCTGATGAAGGATTTCTTGTATATTCACCTGTTTGCTCATTTATCTCTCCGTTATCCCCACCGACAATCCAACCGATTCTATCGTTTATGAAGAATATATTGTTGATAGAGATGTCTTGCTTATATGTATAAAAACTCGTATTTTCTGTCCAACTAGTGCCTCCATCTTTAGTATATGCGAGGTAGTAAGACTTATCGCTTCTACCCACTATCCACCCAGTTAGAGGATCAGAAAAATAGATTGCTGAAGCACTGAAATTCTTTGAGCCAGGAAGTGCATTTTTACTGATTGTGTAACTCTTGCCTTTATTATTAGATTTTGCTACATCAATTATAACAGGTGGTGGGAATCCCTTTAGAAGGGATATACCAGCGAGAAATCCGTTTGTTCCGGCGCCGGATACAAATAGAAATATACTCATCTGGGCATCTGTATTTGTTGGAGGTTGTCCCATTATGATGTTTTGTCCATCTGATGAATAGCCAAGTACGGGTTGTGAATTGCCAGAGCTCTCCATTATACCTGGCATAGATATATTGTTTTCGTCAAAGACCTCTACCCCAGCCCAGACGTTTTTGTTACCCATCTGTGTAAACAATTGTTTCCACTCGGCATTGCAGATAGATGATATTAGTATTCCACCAAATAAGGCGATGATTGTAGATTTTTTCATTCGCATTCCTCCTAAATCCGAACAAAGATATTAACAATGTTTTAACTCAATTGCAAAGGGAAAAATCTCTTAATCCAGATTGTCCAAGAAGATGTTTACCCCTAAGAGAATCTTAAATGGGTTCTTTATACCTCGATCCTCATCCCTGAAAAAATTACCTACAATGAAATAATCAATTTCAAGACTCAAATCCATACAATCTAGTATCGAATAAGTTGAAATAAAGTCGAGTTCAGTTCCGTAATCGATCTTGCCATTTACGTTTTTAGCATCGGCTAGGAATTTCATAATGCCGAAATTTACTTTAAGAGGTAGCTCATCTTTATTGAATTTTAGCCATATGCCAGGATTTATTACTCCTTTGCCGTTTACACCGGCCATGGAGAAGTTACGAGTAGAGGCCGTCTCATTAAGTCCGCCACTGAAAAATATATTTGATAATGTAATATAAGATTTCACGGATATGAATGAATTTAGGAAGCCGCTCTTTTCAAGGTCATTTTCACCGCTCATAAATAAGAAATATGGTGATATATCTAGTGATTCGAACAACTTATAGCCACCGTTGATAAAGAACATATACCCTAATAACTTCCTACTTGGTAAGTACCTGTTCAATATACTCTCCTCGTTATTTGTATAAGCCTCACTGCTCGAAGAATCACCATTTTTATCCCTTACATATTGGATCAATTTTTCTGCTTTCTTTTTTTTGGCATATATATTTACCTTCTTCCCTTCCACATTCAGATATGGAGAGATATCAATATCTCCGTAGTTGCCAATGAGTACTAACTTGTAATAGAGTCCTTTTGCCTTCCCAAAGAGGTCTAGACCTGTCCATATAATGTAACCTCTACTATCAACAAGAATACATTCTGAGAGCTTGTCACTACACATCTTCAAGGTGTCCATATTTGATACTGTCACCTTGTTTATAAGAAAGGAGTCAACGAAGGATTCGTAGATCTTCCCAAAGGCATTGTCATTGTCATAAAAGAGGCTTGAAAATATTGATAGTCCAAATAGCTTACCATTCCTATAAGACAGGTTAAGTGTAAGCATAGGAGAGCCTTTATAATCAGTGTTGAAGTAACCATCTATAGAATTGTACTGCAGCTCAAGTGTTAGCCTTTTTTTCTGTCTTTTGTATAGGTGAAAATCACTTTTTATGAAGAAAACATAATCATTGAATACATAGTCAGTTGAGGCAGAGAGATTTTTTTTACCAACAGAGAGCTGAAGCGAATTCTCATATTCCATATAGAGTTCGTCTATGAAAAGGCTATCTCTCGCATAGTCGGAGACGGGTTTATAGTTTATAGTAGTTTCTGTCTCTCCATTTTCAAAATATAAGCCTTTAATTTTTACAATGCCTGTGTTAGCACTTAGATTAAAGTTTAAATTATCGCTGGCAAACCATATAAGACTTCCCCCAGCATAGAAATAGTAACCTGTGCTATTCTCTGAAAATGTTAGGTTATCTAACTGATCTGAATTCAAAAAATTCCTTTTGACCTCAAAACGGTTATTTAGGCTGAAAATATAGAATAAAGAAGATTCATTTTCTTCTGCCTTGCCATTCTTGACCGTGGATATAAGAATTAAAGTTATACATCCAGCGTAATAAAGTGACCTCATAACATTTTGTGACCTCTATTTTTCCCCCACATGATAGGCTCTTCACCTCTTAGAAGGCGATCTATGTTTCCCAAATGTCTGTAAAATATTAGTAATAGTAATAATATGTTCAGGATTAAAATACCTTTATCGAATTGGATAAGGACATTGAATATGAGATTTGAGACAGTGGCAACAAGAGATGAGATGGAAGATATTCTGGATAAGAAAAGCACTATTATAAAGACACCGAAAGATAGAGCAGCGGTTAGAGGGTTTAGTCCGGACATAACACCGAATGCTGTAGCTACCCCTTTCCCTCCCTTGAATTTCAAAAACAAAGAAAATATATGCCCTAATACGGCAAGAAATCCACTTGCTAACCCGATGTTGTTATCAAAGAATTTAGTCCCCAAGATAACCGGTAGCAGACCTTTTGAAAAATCACACAAGAAAGTCAATAATCCAGGTATTATACCCACTGTTCTTATTACATTTGCGGTACCTATGTTTCCTGAACCTATGTTTCTGATATCTCTCCCCTTAAAAGCTTTGGAAAATAATAGACCAAATGGAATAGAACCAATTATATAAGAAGTTAGCAAAAGAGTGATCGGCCCAATATCCATGAAAATCTTTATTGGGCATTTACCATTACTGAACCGCTAGTTGCCTCAATGCTGATTCCATTTTGCACCATAGCGAATCGGCCACTAATAACATTTATGATATAAAGTCCTGCGTTGCTTATAACTGAGCCATCAATAGTATATGGGTTCTCTATTGGGGCATCTTCGTCTCTAAAAACCTCTTGTAATTGACTTCCGACTCTCCGTAATACCAAAAGCATCATATTTATATCTGATTCAGAGGGATTCTTCCACTCAACTATCAGATCCTCTTCTGTTTCAACAGTAGAATTGTTTTGTGGCCTGATTATGCTAATTAGCTGGTTTTGTGGTTTGTGTGCAATCTTAAGCTTTATTGGTTGAGAACCATAGGCAGAGTGTTGAATTGTAAATTGATATTCTCCTTCCCTGGCGATAACTGCATTCTGAGAGTAAGGATTAAACTGTCTCTCATATTGTTTATTCTGGGGGTTATAAGTAAGGTTATAGGTTTGAGGACTGACTGGATCATTTGCTGTTACTGTTGCATTTGTCAGAGGTTCCCCTGTCTTAGGATCTACTACCTTTGCTGTGAGTGATATTAAATATGGATTCCTCGATTGTTGTCTCTGCATAAAAATGGAAGTCACAGTAAGTTGAATAGTTTTGATATCAATGTCTATCCCTTTCAGAGAACTCGATTTAATCTCTACTGGATTATTTAGATAGTATCCAAGAGGATCACCACCACCTGGGTCTGGATATCCGTTGCCATTGATGTCATAAATAGCCAACACATAATATTTTCCTGAGAATAGCTCATCAATAAAGTAATATCCATCATCATCAGTAATTGTAGATGCTATTGGGTCTACTCCTTCATTTGGAATCTGATCAAACAACATTATATAAACATTCTTCCCACTTTCAGGTTTCCCTCCATTTATTGTCACCTTACCTTCAATACTGTAAGTTTGAATTAATGTATCTGTAATACCTTGATCTCTGCTCTCACCATCTCTTCCAATGTCCAAACCACTGTCAGAGCCAATATCTACAGAAGCATCTTCGAATACGTCCTTAAGATTGATATCCTCTCCAACAATATCAGACACAACATCGGAGGCTATATCTTCTCCACTATCCTCAAATAAAACATCCTGAACATCTAAACCACCTGTGGAATCCGAAGTTGCTAAATCATCTACAGTATCTACTCCGTAATCCCTGCCGGTATCTCTTATTACTGTATCACCATGATGGGTGTCTTCTACCTGGTCATCAACTACTGTAGTTGTGCCACAATGATAGAAAAAAATCCCGAAAACAACTAATAGTCCAAGATAATGTAAACTTCTTTCTGCCATCTTTCCCTACCTCCTGAGATGAATTATTTTAAATTTTTATTTAATATAAATCAATACAAAATTTATTGGCTAGAATTATGTGGATATTTTTGTTTTTGGGTTTAGGTATTTGAGCTTTTTACTTACACGATGATACTTTGAAGATTTTAATCTTTATGGTAGGGTATTAGATTAGGCAGAATTGCGTTTTGGTAAACAAAGCTAGGCTTGTATCAAAATACTTACAATAATAAATTGACCCTTATGGACTGGTAGCCCAGGGATTTACATTAATGCATATGTTTGTACATCCATGAGCGTTCAGTTAGTTTTTTTAGATAGTCATCCCAGCAGTGCCTGCAATTGTAAGGCTTTCTAGTGATTTTGCTAAATTCGTTTTTTATCTAAAAGGTGTTTATTAGGTGGTCTGTAAAAGTATAAAAAGGTGTATAAATGGCAGATGTTTTTTAAGGGGTGTGGTCCTTATGTCTCTTGAATTTTTATAAGCGCCTCCTGAGTCCAAAAGTAAGAATAAGAGGTTAAAAAGTTGCTAATCTCAAAATGATATTGTATTATATTTTTAATGAAGTTCCCATGTGCTTTTGGAAAGTATATACTGTTAGATAAAATTGCCTCAGGTGGAATGGCAGAGATATTCAAGGCTAAAACCGTGGGGGTGTCTGGTTTTGAGAAGATCTTGGCAATAAAGAGAATCCACCCACAATTTGCTCAAAACCAAGAGTTTATTACCATGCTTATTGATGAGGCGAAGATATCCGTGTTTTTAAATCACTCCAATATAGTTCAGGTATTCGATCTCGGTAGAATAGGTGAGCACTATTTCATAGCAATGGAATATGTAAACGGGATTGATCTACACAAGTATTTGAAGAAGTGTAAACAAAAGAAGGTTTATTTACCTATTGATATTTGTATCTATATTGCGAGCGAGGTTGCCAAAGGCTTAGATTATGCTCATCGAAAAAGAGATCCTGAAGGAAAACCACTTAATATTATACATAGAGATGTAAGTCCTCAGAACATACTTATTAGTGACATAGGAGAGGTTAAAATAACGGATTTTGGTATTGCAAAGGCAAATATCAAAAGTAAAGAGACTACAAAGGGATTATTAAAAGGAAAGATTAATTACATGTCACCAGAACAGGCGGCAGGGATAGAAATAGATCATAGGTCAGATATATATGCGCTCGGTATTGTTATATATGAGATGTTTACCAATCAGAGACCTTTTTATGCGGAGAGCGATTATAAACAAATAGAGATGATTAAGAAAGGTATTGTTAAATCACCAATAATATATAGAGAGGATTTACCTGATGAGCTTGTTGACATAGTGATGAAGTGCCTGACAAAGGATAGAGATGCTAGATACCAATCAGCATCTGAACTGCAGTCTGACCTTCAAAGATACCTATTTAAAACTTATCCTGGATTTGTTCCCTCAAAACTACAAGAATTTACAAAGCGATTTTTTGGGAAATCTGAGGAGACGACAAAAGTAATTAAGAGTGATGGTATCTCTGAAAAGATGACAAGAGTAGATTTTGTAGTTGATTCAAGGGAGTCTCTAATTCAAACTGGAGAAAAGGCAGAGATTACGCAGAAGACCCCTACCCCTTATAAGATTGAAGTTGAAAAGTCATCAGATGTTCAACCTACCCTCACGGTAACAAAACCAACTGTTAAAGAGAGGGTGGATTTTACCTCGAAGGATATCTTTTTTAGAATATTAAACTTTTTAAACAATTACGCTGTGAGCGCTAGGGAGACAGGAAGGGTATTAACACTCAAGATGTTTGATTTCTTTTCAGATATACACACAAATCCCGCAAAACTTACACTAACGATATTGAGTTCTATAGCAATCATACTTGTTATCATAATATTTATGATGCTGTTTAATATCTATACAAGACCAATGGTTATTCATGATACGTCCTATATGTACAAGATAACTGAGAACAACCAATTTATAAATTCACGTTACCTTAATGATTACTACTATAGTAGGCTAACAGGGGAAAATGCTCAAAAGAAGATATCTAACACAATTATTAATAAACCTATGTCAAAAAATGAATCTTTAACTGAAAAAAGAATAACAAATAGGCATAAGAAAACAAAAAAGACATCTCAGTCGAAAGGTACTTCAATGACACCAAAGGCTTTTGGATTATTATCTGTCAATTCAAAACCATGGGGAGAGGTATATATAAATGGAAAACCTATTAATCAAACTACACCTCTTAAAAGGTTTGAGATAAGTCCTGGTAAATACACCATAAAAGTCTTTTTTACGGGATCCAACAGATTTAGTGAGTCAAGGACGGTAATAGTAAGGCCAGGCGAGGAGACAATAGTTCCACTCTTCAAGGACGAAGACCAATGACTAAGAATGTCATTTTAGGAATTTATATCATAATCCTTATCTGGATAATAGCATGTCCTACAATAGGGGTGGCCATAAATGTCTTGACTAGAAAAGGGTATGATAGGGTTGAAGCTATTGTAGTTACCTCAAAAATCTGCGCTGCTGCTTCCCTCAGATTTAATACAAAGGAAGGAGATTGTTATAACTATACCTCATACTATGAATTTCCATGGAATATTAAGAAGATCGAGATGCTAGCAAATAAGTTGTCAAATAAGGATTGGAGGGATCGTTCAATAGAGCTCATAAATAGACTTAACAAGGATCAGGATTTAAAAAGAGAGATGTTTTTTCAAAGATTAAAAGATCTTCAGGAAGAGATAATCAATACAAAATTCTAATTGTATGTAAAAAACTCCAATTGTTTGTAGCTATTCTTCTTTTGAGTTAGACTGAATCTTAAAAGTGTTGCGAAATGGGATTCGATAATCCATTGAGAATAGCTGTCTTTCATCAACTTGTTCTAACTCGCCGCGGAGTTTTTCGATTTGTGAACCTTGTATTATTTTATGTTGCTCAATAAGGAAAAATGTTGTTAAATATGAGATGCCTTGAAAACTTTAGGAGACGATCATGAAAAGAATGCTCATACTTATCATATTTGTTCAAATAATTAGTGTTGGATTTAATACCATAAAAAATCCTGATGGGAGTTCCGCTAAATGGCACGATTCTAATATTCCTGTTGAATATTATGTAAATCCATCTAATTCAGGTCTTAGTGAAGTAGCTGTAATAAATGCCATAAAGTCGTCTTTTGATGAGTGGTCAAGGCCGGATTGTACGTATATTAGAGCAGAATATGCTGGCAAGACTCTTTCTACAACAGCATCTCCGTCTGATTTTAAAAATATACTTTTCTTCATAAAGGATAAGTGGCCTGATGAACTAGGAGGTTATGGCACGATAGCTGTATGTACACCCGCAGTCTATTCTGATGGCTATATCAAAGATGCAGATATTAGATTTAATGCCGCTGATTTTAAGTGGTCTACAACTGGAGAGAAGGGGAAGATGGATCTACAGAACATCGCTACCCATGAAATAGGACACTTTTTTGGGTTAGATCACACAATGGTTTATGGATCTACTATGTATCCATATACCGGTCCTGGGGAAACAAAAGAGCGTAGTATTGAGGAGGATGATATCAGAGGGATCTGCTTCTTATATCCTGATCATACATCTGACACTAAGGGTTCATTTGGTTCTCCTTGTGAATATTCAAGTGATTGCAAAAGTAACGTCTGTGTATCGAATGGTGATTCAGGTGTGTGCTCACTGGAATGTGTTGCCTCGCAAGCGGGCAGTTGTCCCAATGGATTTAAGTGCATTGAGGCGACTGACAATAATTTTTACTGCTTTCCAGGAGATAATTTGTCAGATCTGTGCAAGCCTTGTGATAGCTCAAGAGACTGTTTATCAGAGTTGTGTCTTACAGATGGAAACTTGTCAATTTGTTCAAGGTATTGTGTGGTATCAAGTAGCAATTGCCCGAAAGGATATTATTGTGCTGAGCTTGAGAATGGTGGAGGTGGATGCTGGCCAGAAAATGATAAATGTGATAGTGTTAATCCCTCAAAAGATCTGGGAGAGATCTGTTATACATTAAATGAATGTAGATCTGGATTGATATGTGTAGCTAAAAACTCAAAAGATGAGTATGGACAGTGTTATTATGAGTGTAACCCAAAGGAGCCAATATGTCCAGAGGCACACAGGTGCATTATATTAACGAATGAGAGTGGTGCGTGTATGGCAGATTATGCCCACTCAGATGCAGGAGTATCCTCGGACACAATCGTAGGGAGAGATGAAGGTTCCTCTAATTTTCCAGATACAGGCACTCTCACTGATATAAATATATTAGACGAATTAAACGAGCTTACAGGTTGTGAATGTAGTCTCATATTTTAGTAGAAATATAAGTCAACTATTTTTTCAGGAAAATCTTAAAAACGGTCCCTTCATTTCTTTTTGATTCAAATTCAATTTTGCCGTTCATGCTCTCAATAAGTCTTTTGACTATGGCTAGTCCAAGTCCAGAGCCCTGTCCGGAGGGTTTTGTAGTATAGAATGGCTCAAATATTTTATCTCTCTCCGATTCACTTATACCACATCCATAATCCCTAATTGACACTACAATATATTTTTCATCACTACCTAGAAGTACATCAATTTTACCATTTCCATTCATTGCGTCCTTTGCATTCATCAGGAGATTTACCAAAATCTGCTTTAGTCTGTCCCTGTCAAATTCGGCTTCAATCTTTTCAGTTGGTTCAAATCTTATTTCAATATTTGAAAAAGACCTCTGCAATTTTACAAAATTTATGGCATCACTGATAGCCGAGACTATTTCGTCTCTCTTCATATTAAACTTTGGGGGTTTGGCATAATCGAGAAGCTCCCTTAATATGTTGCTTATTCGAACTATCTCGTTGTCCATTTTCTTTAGGTACTCGTTAATGTTTTCAGTCTTATTCTCTCTTATTCCCTTATTTATGATGTCTATATAACCTCTAATTGTACCCAGTGGTGTCCCAACCTCATGTGCAATTGAGGCAGCTATCTTCCCAACTGTTGAAAGTCTTTCAGATCTGATGAGATCATTCTGAGTCTTCTTTAGCTCTTCGTTGATTCTTATTAATTCCGACTTCTCATTTTTGAGATTTCTAATAAGTGTTGCCACTGAGGATATGATCAATGCTGTTTCATCCCTTTTATTACTCTCTATTACAAAATCGTCCTCAACGGGCAAGGATTTTATCTTCTGCATTAGGTTTTCAAAGGGTTTGAAGTATAAGCGCCTCACTACTAGATATAATACGACTCCAAATATGAAAAAGAGAATTATGTCAAATATTATAATGGAATTTCGGAGTTTGTTATAATTGGTTATATCCTTTGTGTATTCAAAGATTATTAAATGTTTCTGACCTTCTGCCATGTCTGTATTTTTATAGATAGCAATGTAGTCACCGTTGTAGTCAAAAAAACCATAGTCTTTTTTTACAAATTTCAAAGCCTGTTTAATTATGCCTACATCGTTTACAAGTCCACATAAATAGTCGAAGGTATCATCTTTATAGACTCGAGCAATTGCAACCGGCATATATTCAAATAACCTTCTATCCCCAATTACTTGATAACATTCTTTGTCACCTTTCTCTATTACCAACCTTGAGATGATGGAGGCAGATATCATATAAGAATCAACTCTACCGGTCATAAATAGGCGTGATGATATATACAAATATGCAGCTAGATTGAGCGTCACAAAAAGGAAGACTAACAATATTAAAAACAAAGTGAATTTATTTTTAATACTCATAAGAGACTAATTAGCCTCATATTTTCGAAAAATCAACAAGGGATTTTAAAGTCTATTAAATTTTGCAAGATACAATGTGAACAACTTAAGGATTTGGAGAGCCAGGGATTTTCAAAATCTCAAATGTTTTGAAACTTTACAGTTGACAAAGATTATTTATATGTTATCAAAGTTCCCTATTTTTCACATTTTGTTAACCTGTTATGCCAAGGAGGGCATAAATGACAAAGCAAGAATTAATTGAAGCAGTCAAGAAACAGACCAAGACTACTATCTCGAAAAAAACCTTAAATCTTATTATGGATTCTATTTTTGAAAACATTAAGAAGGCCATCAAAAAGGAGAGTAGATTTTTGTATCCACGTTTTGGCTCGTTTGTCTTAAAACAAAGAAAGGCGAGGGAGGGGAAGAATCCAAAAACGGGGGAGAAGATAAAAATCAAAGCGAGCAAGACTGTAAAGTTTAGACCTTCCAAAGAGTTCAAAGAATTTATTTAATAAAACTAATAAAAATTGAGAGTTAAATATATGCCCCCACCTAAAAGGGGTAGTTCTTCCATTTTTGAAACTAAAAAGAGTGAAGGTGTGTTTAAATATGTGGTGGACCTGAAGGGCAAAGGCTTGGGTTCCTTAGAAGTATCCGATAAGGACCTTATGTTACTTCTCTGTAAGGGAGAGATAACTGCCTTCAGGAAGATATATGATAGATTCGTAAAGAGAGTGTTCTCGATGGCATATAGGTTCTGTAGAGATTATGAGACGAGTAAAGATATAACCCAGGAGGTGTTCCTAAGACTCTATCAAAAAAGAGACTTATACAAACCGGACATAAGTTTTAATACGTTTTTTTACAGGTTAACCTATAACTGTATACTAAACTACATAAGAGATCACAAGATTAGGTCGTGGAAGGATGATCCTGCGCAGATGGTATTATGCTCACCTATAACGCCTGATCAGGCGACAGAGGCAAATGAGCTCCTCTCAAACATCGAGAGGAAGCTTAATCAGCTCCCAGAAAACCAGAAAATGGCTTTTATACTTCATAAGATAGAAGGACTAAAGTACGAGGAAATTGCTGAGGTTATGGATATAAACATAAACACTGTTAAATCCCTGATCCATAGGGCAACTTTGTGCATTTTGGAGACTAAGAATGGATAGACATATTGATGAGATACTGTTTGAATATAACCAAAAGGAGGAAGCGATAAAGAATGTTGATATATCACATCATATTCAACATTGTCAGAGATGCAGAGAATTGCTCGAGCACTACTTCAATGTTATCAATGTATTGCTACATTCTCCAAATAGAGATTTGCTTGATGAAGATGAGTGTGAAACCATTTTTGAAAACATTGTCAGGAAGATTAATCAGTTAGATAAAAATGGTAGAAAAAGCAAAAGTATATACAAAATTGTAGCTATTGCTGCGTCGTTGCTAATAATTCTGATATCGACTTTTCTCTTTATTAAAAAAGAAACTGTTAATTTAGTGAATGAGAAAGAGACCCACCTGTTACACATATTAGATAGAGGTAACGGTGTTGAGTTTGATATGTTGTCGGAGTTTGAACTTTTTTCTAATATCGATATAATAGAGAATTTAGAAATTCTTGAGGAACTCAATGAGGTCATAGATGATGAAATTTGAGCCTTTGATATTATTGATTATTATGTTTATGTTCCCCTTAATACTTCTTGGTGATGAGGTAAAGGTAGGTTCTGAGGAGGAACCAAATAATGTAACTGAAATAAATATTGAAGAGGAGGTTATAAAATATCTCGATTTGTTAAAGGATTATTATCTTGTCGAGAATTTAACTGAATATCAGAATTTATTGGAGATAATAGAGTATGAGGAAGAGTAGAATTTTTTCATTAGTTATTCTTTTTTTTCTATTTTCAATTAGTGGGTTAGATGCCCGAGAGAACAGAGAGGAATACAACAAACTATCAGAGCCCGAAAAGAATGAACTTAAAATGAGGTATTTAAAATTTAAAACTTTAAGTAAGGAGAAGCAGAGGCAGATACTTGAAAACTATGAAAAATTTAAAAAGCTCAGTGAAGAAGAAAAGGAGAGAATAAGAAGAGCCTACCACTATTACAACAGTCTGCCTGAAAATGAGAAAATAAAGTTGAAAGAAAAGTATAAAAATTATCTAACCATGCCTAAAGAAAAAAGGGAGAGATTGAAAAAGGTATATGAAAAATATAAGAGATTGTCCCCGGAGCAAAAGGCTATTATTAGAGAAAAAATACAGAATAAAAAACAAAATAGGATTAAATAATTAATATTTTATCTCAAAGCCTCTCAAATTTTGAGGTGTTGATTCCTTGAGAATTACTTTCTCAACCTTTGCGGTTACTGGACCTTTGTGACACCACTCAATAAAAACCTTTACCTTATCTTCGTCTCCTTCAACGAATCCTTCTACACTACCATCGCTCTGGTTTCTTATCCATCCTGAGAGATTAAGTGAATTGGCCTCTCTTCTTGCAGAGTACCTAAATGCAACTCCCTGAACAAGTCCATAGATCCTGAAGCTATATGCCTTTATCTTAGTCATAGAAGGATTTTTCTTTTTGTTATTTGAAAGTAAAATTTATTTATTTTCTTCTCTTGCCTTTCGAGCCTCCATAGCCTTTTTATATAGTGGATCATTCTCTTGCAATTCTCTCCTTAGTACCTTACCTACCAATGTTTTTGGCAAATCTTTTCTAAACTCTATATATTTTGGCACTTTGTAATGAGTTATATTCTCTCTACACCATTTGAGTAGTTCCTCTTCTGTAATCTTGCCTTCTGACTCAGGTTTCAATACAACCCATGCCTTAATTACTTCGCCTTCAGCCTCGTCAGGGATACCTGCTACTGCAACCTCTGAGACATGTTCGTTATTCCCAATTAACTCCTCTACCTCTTTCGGAAAGACAGAATATCCTTTGTGTTTAATCAATTGTTTCTTTCTATCCCTTAAATAAACAGAACCTCCCTCATCCATGAAGCCCAAATCGCCTGTGAGTAACCATCTTTTACCGTTCATCTCAATAATGGTCTCAGCTGTCTCTTCTGGTCTATTTAGGTATTCTTTCATAACCTGTGGACCGGCAACTGCTAGTTCTCCTATCTCTCCTATGGGCATCTCTTTGTGTGGGTCGAGTGGATCAACTATCTTCCATTCAGTCCCTGGGAACGGAAGTCCTATGGAGCCTATCTTTCTATTACCCCAGAATGGACCCGCGCTTACTACTGGTGATGCCTCTGTAAGCCCATACCCTTCGACAAGTCTGGCTCCTGTACTCCTCTCAAAAGCCTCCTGGACAGGTCTGTGTAAGGGTCCTGCACCTGAGACGCAAAGAGACAGTTTCCCACCCAGGTTGTACTTGGCGATGTCCGGGTATTCAGCAAGGCGCTTGAATAATATCTCAGCACCTACATACATTAGGCCCTCATCTGTTGCGAGCCTTTCAATATCAGCTAGTAACTCGTCTGTCTTTGGAGGTCTAGGATAGAGCAACATCCATCCGCCATTAAGTATGGAGATGTTCATAACACATGTCATAGCGAATGAGTGAAATAGCGGTATTACTCCGATTACGCCTACACCGGGTTTTGATTTGTATAGCCACGCCTTTGACTGGACAGCGTTGGATACTAAATTTCTATGGGTAAGAACAGCAGCTTTAGGTACACCAGTGGTGCCACCCGTCATTATATATGTAGCTGTATCATCTGGGTCTATTCTTACTTCAGGCAAGTTGATTGAATGCTTGGCCAAAGAGCGTAGCATCAGGGTTCCTGAAGGTAACTTGCCACTAGGGATCTTATTTAAGAGCTTCCCCAAAAATTCTTTTATGAACCCTAAATCTAAAAAGTCGGCAATATTTGTTCCGATTAGGATCTTTATATCAGTTTTGTCAATGATAGGTGCAACGGTCGGTTCATATAGGTTATCTAACACTACAAGTGCCTTAGCCCCTATAGTTTTGATTTGATGTAAGACCTCTGCAGGTTTATATGTTGGGTTTATACCTGATACAATGGCCCCAAGTCTAACTGTTGCATAGTAGCAGATTACATACTGAATAGAATTGGGAAGCATGAGGGCGACTACATCCCCTTTTTTTATTCCAAGTTTATGAAAGGCAGATGCGACCCTATCTACATAGTCATCTAATTCTTTATAGGTTATGCTCTTCCCTAAAAAGTATATCACCCTATAATCTGGATATTTTTTTACACTTTCCCTCAACATGTCACCGAGGGACATATCAGGGAATTCTATATTTTTAGGGACCTCCTCAGGCCATCCGGCCTCTTTTTTAAACCAAGGTTTGTTTTCATCTACATAAAATCTCATGTCCATTGTACACTCCCTTCAAAAAGTTTATCCCCCCATAAGTATTTGGTAACAAAGGTGCATATACCAAAAATGGGTTCTGGTTGCAACTATTTTCGATCTGAGGATCATAAAACTCCTAGGAGATTATAAAAACAATTGAAATCTACAATTTTTAGGTATTTACTATTTTAGATATGAAGACTATTTTCAAAGTTAAGCAGTTTTTAGAGACAAATAGATTGGTAAAGAGTGGTGACAATGTTCTTTTAGCCGTATCCGGTGGCCCTGACTCCATGGTTCTCCTTGACATAATGAGGAATATATCCAAAATTATGAAATTTAAAATAGGTGTTGCCCACATAAATCATCAAATTAGACCTGACTCACACAAAGACCTAAAATTTGTGGATGATGAATGCAAGAGACTCAATATTCCATTTTATGGGAGAGAGATATTTATCTTTGGTGCGAAAAAAAGTCAAAGAAAATCTTTGGAACAAATAGCTAGAGAACAGAGGTACAATGCCTTGTTCAGTATAGCACAAGAGTTTGGTTATAATCTTATCGCTACGGGCCATACCAAGACGGATCAGGCAGAGACTGTCCTGATGAGGATTATATCTGGAACGAGTATTAGAAGTCTTTCTGGAATACTCGTTAAAAGGGACCAAATGATTATTAGGCCGCTTCTTTCATTATCAAGGTCCGAGGTTATGGAATATGCAAAGGAAAACAATATTAAGTTTGTAGAAGATACTACTAACCGTGATAAGAGATATCTAAGAAATCGAATAAGACTTGAATTAATGCCTTTTATTAAGAAGGAGTTCAATCCGTCAATAGAAGATGCCCTATGCTCTATTGCAGAGGATGCTGTTAACCTTAGATCAATCCTAACAGATAGACTCAGCCCTTTCTTAGAAAAGGTTAGATATGATGAAGACAGTTCCATAGCAACCTTTAGTAGGAGTGACTTCTTATTAGTTCCGCAAGAATTAAGGAGGTATTTTTTGTTAGAGATTTTATCGAATATTGACGTGTCAAAAAGAATTGATTCAGACAACCTTAGATCGGCTATTGATCTCATTCTTTCTGCCCAAGGTAGCAGATTTTATAGATTATCGCCAGATTTCGTAATCAGGTGTGAATATGACCAGATAAGTGTTGGTAGAATACCTCACATTCAAGATATTTTCTCAGAATTAGAGAACTATGAACCTGTGAAGGTCAAAAAAGAGGGAACTTATAAGATTCCATGGGTGGATGTAGAGATTTCGTTTGAGAGCGGCAGAAAAGAGAATAATAACTATCCTCAGCTTTTTCTGAGTCTTGAAAAGTTTGGTTTTCCATTTCACATAAGAATATTTGAAGACGGCGATAGAATTTATAGTAAATACTACAGAAAAAATATAAAATTAAAAAAAATATTTATAAATCGTAAAATACCTATTCGTATAAGAAAAGTCTTGCCAATAATTACTTCGGGTGAAGAAATACTATGGGTTCCTGGTATAATCAGGTCTGGGATAGGTCGGCCAGAAAAAGGCGATGAGATCATAACTATTACTGTTTACAACTTTGAACCAGAACTTGTAAAGTATCTTGGGCCACTAGATGAAAGGGATATTATTTGGTAAAACTTATGATCAAACGTTGTTCAAACTTTCTTTGACAATACCCTAAACAGAATATATAGAAAATAAAAGAGGTGTTAGGTATGAGAAAAGTTGCATTAATTCTTTTTATAGTTTTTTTCTTCTCTTGTGAATCAGAAAAGATTCCATACCACTGTTTGATACATGATGCCGATAATAATACATTGGCAGATTCTACCGGTAATATTGTCCAGACAGATTATTATTACGCAGATATTGATCGTCTACCCTCTATTTGGAGTAATGTGTATGATACATTAACCGATGTGAATACATATGATGGAGTATCTAAGGACGTTGCTTACACAGATAGAGGTGTCAGTGATGTTATTAGTGGGAAACCTTGTTCCCAAATAGGTATAACTCCTGAGTGTGATATAGATGAATCTTGTTATCCGTTTGTGGAATGTGGGGGTGTATGTCGTAAGTGTGGGAATTCATTAGCAGGTTCTAGTTGTGAAATTCACTCAGATTGTAAATGTGGTATGGCATGCCTATCCCTTTCAGATAGGAAACTGACATGTTATAAAGTTTGCACTAGTAATGCTGATTGTCCATCTGGACAGACTTGTACAGATGGGTGGAGTGGTAAATACGAGCATGAATATTATAAAATTTGTAGAGGTCTGATAAATAAAAATGAGGAAGTAAAATGAATCTTACAAAGATACTTTTTACGATTGGACCACAGACCGCTAAAGATGAAGTTGCTGAGGCACTGATCAAGGAGGGTGCAAGAGGGGTTCGTTTTAATTTCTCTCATGGCGATCATGATACCCACCTTAAAAATTATAGAATGATAAGAGAAATCTCAAGGAAACTCAAGATACCGATTGCTACTGTAATGGATTTACAAGGACCTAAAATTAGAGTTGGCAGTCTAACCCAACCTGTTGAGTTAAAACCCGGAGATATAATAGAGGTGGGATTAAAACATACAGATGAGTCTTTAAAATTTATTCCTTTTAATAATAAAAGGATTATTTCATCGATAAAAAAAGAAGAGAGAATATTAATAGATGATGGTAAGATTATCCTAAGGTCTATATCCTCAAAGAAAGATTCTTTCTTGGCAAGGGTTATTATTGGGGGAGTGGTAAGATCAGGCAAAGGGCTGAACCTGCCGGATACAGACTTAAAGATTCCTGCCCTGACTAAAAAGGATAGAATGGATCTGCTTTTCGGGGTCAAGGTAGGTTTTGATTACGTAGCATTATCATTTGTAAGATCCCCCAGGGATATTATAATGCTTAAGAATATTATAAAAAGACATGGGGCATCAATGAAAGTTATAGCAAAGATTGAAAGGCCTGAGGCTCTAAGAGTGATTGATGAGATATATGAGGTAGCTGACATGGTTATGATTGCGAGGGGTGATTTGGGGATTGAGATGCCTGTATATCAGGTGCCAGTAATACAAAAGAGGCTTATTGCTAAAGCTAATCAGATAAAGAAACCCGTTATAGTTGCTACGCAGATGCTTGAATCAATGATGAGTGCTTTAACACCGAGTAGGGCTGAAGTTACTGATATATCTAATGCGGTGTATGATGGAGCTGATGTGGTAATGTTATCTGGAGAGACGGCTACCGGTAGTTATCCTGTTGAATGCGTCAGAATGATGAAAAGGATTATTATTGAGGCTGAGACTCATATTGGTTTAGATACCTCCATAGGAGAGGATTTAAACTGCATCCGTAGACCAAGTTCGAAAGTTCATTCTATTGCTGCTGCAATCAAACAGATTACAAGAGAACAGAAGATAAGATGTATTATTACTTTTACTCAGTCTGGCAAGACAGCTGAAATTATATCAAAATATCATCTACCTTTGCCAATATATGCCTTTACACCTGATGAGAATGTAATGAATAAGATTTCATTATTAAGAGGGGTTTTCCCTATCTATATAAGATATGAAAAGAATACCGACCACTTAATAGACAAGGCATTAGAAATTCTTTTAAATATTAAGAAGATATCGAGGGGGGATGAATGTATAATAACAGGTGGGATGCCCATACCTAAACGTGGTGAGACTAACTTCCTCAAGATCCAGACTGTTTAAATTTGTATATTAGACAGGGTTAAAAACTCACTGAGTTTTTTAATTCGACAGATCCTAACCTGAAAAAATTTATATAAATCCCGGATTGGTGCTTCATGAACTCTTTTTTATTCTTCTGAGTAATATGTGTATTTGATCTATTTAAGATTCGAAAGTTATTTTTACCATATATAAATTCCTTAATACTTTTTAATCCGTACGGCCTTTAAGTTGAGTCACATGAATTATAGGATGAGTCTTGTATTTAAGTATCATAAGATAAACAGTTTCTCTTTTGGCTTATCTATCCTTCTAATTAGCATTGTTCTACATAATTGCATTAAAGCTAAATTTTCTTTTAATTAAGAAGGTCAATTTACCTTTTATTAAGATAAGCTAAGAGGAAGAGAATACTACTCTAGTAAGGAATGATATCATAGAAAGATTGAGTTTATCTTGAGATTTGTGGTAAGGCTTAAAGATTGAGCCAATGGGAAAGATTGGGTTTCACTTAAAAAATTTGAGGGAACTGATTAAGGTAGTCCGAGACTGAATTGCCAACAATTTATATGTCGAAGACAAGCTTGATATTTCAATTTTCTATCGAAGGTAAAGTTTTTTATATTGAATTCCAAAACTTATATGATATTACACTCATTCCATGAGTTTCGATTTGAAGGATTTTCTTGTATTTTCATCTATGGCTTTTTCAACGATATTTTTTGTAGTTGATCCAATAGGAATTGTTCCCATCTTTATCTCTATGACGCAGTCTGATTCGACCGAGAAGAGGATATCAATAGCTAAGAGAGCTACTATTGCGGCAGGTATTATTCTTGTTGTTTTTGCTGTGTTTGGTAAACTTATTTTTTCTGCCTTTGGAATAACACTCGCGTCTTTTAAGATAGCGGGTGGTATTCTCCTGTGGTTCATTGCAATGGATATGGTGCGGGCGAAACAGACTAGAGTTAAGACAACACCGGAGGAGGAACAAGAAGGAACTGTAAAGGAAGACATTGCATTAATTCCATTAGCCCTTCCCATGCTTTCCGGTCCTGGCTCGATCTCTACTGTTATGGTCCTTATGGGGCAGGCCAAGGGGTGGATCTATTTCCTACCAGTTTTCGTCTCAATATTTCTTACCTGTCTTATAACTTATTTCTTGTTAAGGGGGGCACAGTATGTCCTAAAATATTTGAGACAGACTGGTCTTAGAATAATTATAAGAATAATGGGAATGATCTTGGCGGCTATAGCAGTCCAATTCATAATTAATGGTGTCTATGATGCTGTAAAGATGTATAGTCTGGTAATTTACTAAAAAGTGATTATAATAAAAATTGTGAGGCGAAATTTCTTAATCGTATTCTTACTACTACTTTTATTGTCCTCGGCATGTGCAACAACTCAACAAGAGAACAAGAGTGAGATACCTGTAGTAAATATAAAAAAGCTGAAAGTTGAAGATGCGATAATCTTTCATACACCTGAGCCCATAAGGGAGTTTGTCAAATCCACACCTAAATATTCAAATGCCACACTTTTAGCTAACGAACTAATAGGGGATATGGAGATTAGAAAGAGGTTTGAAAACTATGGATATGCACCTTATGTTGTAGGGGACTTAGATAGTGATGGGAAAGACGAATATGCATTTGTTATTTTAAGTAACAAAACCCCAGAACTAGTAATAATAAAGAAAAACATGCAGGATGAGTGGAAAGAACAATTCTCAATGAGATTGAGCTCATATGCTCAAATAAAACTATCTGATCCATCCATAGGAATATTTGGTAATCCTTGTGTAATCGTTACGAACACTAGTCTCAAGGCAGTAAGTAATGTGTGTTGGGATGGAATAAAATATATATCAGTCGATTATTGAAGATCATCATTACTTACTTAATACAGCATCTATTAGATTCAGAGGGCATTTGTAAATTCTGAAGTCCTTGATGAAGATCAGGTCATCTTTATTGGCATCGGGATATCTAATACATGCACCTCTATCCTTGTAAACAAGGAAAGAGTCAACTGCCTGATTGTGCCAATAGTAGATATATGAATTTGAACATTTATCCCCAATTTTGCTATTATACACAAATATCACATCATACGTATTTACAAACTTAAAGTCGCTTCCGAACCCGAGTTTGGCTATCTCTTTCGTTTTTACTCCAAACACATACCCACCAGAGTATTTGTTTGAAAAGAGCAAAAGATTAGAATCTGCCGAAAGGCTGGCATTCTCAACATCACCTAAAAAGGGTGTAATCTCTTCTTCTCTTCCATCAATTAAGCAAAATACCTTGCCATTTTTAACCTTACAGATATCTATCTTTTCATAGCTCTTCGGCATCTTTGAATTAAAATAGATGTCTATCTCTTTTATAACCCCTCGTCTGTAGAAAGGTTCAAATTGGAGACTCTTTATAGATGTCTGTTTTACAGACTCTGTTATTACTCTTGAGTAATAAATTTGTTTGATATTTTTCTGGTATATCTCATATAAAAATATGCCATTCCCACCTTCACCAACAATGATTAGGTTATTTGAGATATAACTATCGAAAAACGCTTTTTCTGGCCTAATGTTGTTCGGAAGTTTGATATCCCACTCTTTGCATCTATTCTCGCTGAGTAAATTGATAGGTAGGATAATAAATAAAAAAATGAGTACAAACTTTGACATACCTATTCTACAGTAACGCTTTTTGCAAGGTTTCTGGGTTGGTCTACGTCTGTGCCTTTCATATCTGCTATATGATATGCCAATAACTGTAATGGAAGGCTATTTACAAAGGGTTGAAAGAACTCATCTGTCTCTTCAACTTCTATTGCAAAATCGAGTAGTCTTCTGGTCTCTTCATCTCCTTTTGTTATAATACCTATTAGTATTCCTCCTCTGGATTTTGCCTCAAGGATGTTAGATATTATCTTCTTTAGATTACTCCCCCTGTTTGCTATTACAAGTACAGGGACATCTTCATCAATTAGTGCGATTGGTCCATGTTTCATCTCCCCTGCGGCATACCCCTCAGCGTGAATGTATGAGATCTCCTTGAGTTTTAGTGCTCCTTCAAGTGCAACAGGGAAATTAATCCCTCTACCTAAATAGATAAAGTCTTTGGAGCGAACGAACCTAGAGGCTACGTCCTTGATGTAACTCTCTGTACTGAGAGTCTCTTTCAAGAGGAAGGGCATTCTGTAAAATTCATTTACGAAAATCTTGCGATGTTCATTGCTCAAAATTCTTTTTTTTGATGCGAATGAAATCGCGAGCATTAGAAGAACTTCTACCTGTGCTATAAAGGCCTTTGTTGATGCAACTCCTATCTCTATTCCAGCACGGGTGTAAATTACGTCGTCCGCCATCCTTGCAATAGATGAGTTCATTACATTACATACCGCGAGTGTTCGAATACCCTTCTCCTTTATATCTTTTAATGCCCCAAGTGTATCCGCTGTCTCGCCTGATTGTGAAATAAATATGGCGAGATCATTTTCTTTAAGTACCGGGTTTCTATACCTAAACTCACTTGCAAACTCCGCCTCAGCGGGTATCTTTGATATCTGTTCAAAGTAGTACTTACCTAAAAGACCGGCGTGATAGGATGTACCACATGCAACTATTACAATTCTGTTAAGTTTATTTGGGTCTAAACTTATCTCTTCAGATAAGAATTCTCCTCTCTCTCTGTCAATCCTACCTAACATTGTATCGGCAAATACCTTTGGTGACTCAAATATTTCTTTGTGCATAAAATGCTTATGTCCCTCTTTCTCGGCAACGGCTGGACTCATATCAATCAATTTTATCTCAATTTCAGTCTTTTTTTCACCGCTGATATTATATATCTCAACCCTGTCTTTATATATCTTCGCAAGCTCGTTTTCAGAGAGCATGATGACCCTTCGAGTATATGGGAGTAACGCTGGAATATCTGATGCAACAAAATTTTCACCTTCTCCTATACCAATTATTAATGGGGAGAAGTTCTTAGCAACAACAAAGTATTCCCGCTCTTTCTCACTAATCACAGCTATAGCAAAAGCCCCTTCGAGCCTTTTTATAGCTAAAAGAACTGATTCAAAGAGATTGACATCATTTTGTAAATTAGCTCCTATAAGATGTGATATCACCTCTGTATCAGTCTCAGATTTAAAAATACTTCCTTTCTTAGTAAGCTCATTTTTTAATTCAGAGTAGTTTTCAATTATTCCATTGTGAACAACGGCGACTCCATTTACTAGGTGTGGATGGGCATTATTCTCTGTGGGTCTTCCATGAGTTGCCCAACGTGTATGCCCAATCCCCATGCTTCCTTTGATGTTCTCTTTTTCAAGAAGAGATTCAAGAGCTGCTATCTTACCGACTGCCCTTGCTATTCTGAGTTTTTTGCCATCAAATATTGCTATGCCCGAGGAATCATATCCTCTATACTCCAATCGCTTCAACCCATCAATCAAGATGTTTCTTGCGTCTCTATATCCTATATATCCCATTATTCCACACATCTCTTATCCTCTCTAATATCCTCCGTTAGATTTAGATTTAGGTCTAAGCCGTGTATGAGCTTTTTAAGTCTTATTACACTTCCATTACCAATATGATTTGGTACATTTATCTCAAATAGTCTTCCCATTATCTCAAAATAAAATTTTCTGTCCTCTCTTGATCTATTTATTGAAAGACTTAGCATTACAGCGTTTTTAGATACTGAAAGGTTAGTATTTTTGAGATTTAAGTTTAGCACGATCCTTCTTTTAAAAATTTTGCCTCTACTTTTACCTATAGAGATGGATTGATTGTCTATGAATGCGCAGGCAGGTATTTTAACAGTCTTTTGTTTATAGATAAGAATCTCTCCACTCCCTGAGCATACTCTGCACCATTTATTGCATCCAAAACACTCTGTACACTCAGACTTTACTGGTATGAATACGTTCTTCTCTGTATCAGAAAACAACTCGCCCTCTTCCAAGTTGACTTCTGATGCCGATGTGGCAAAACTATTGATAAAATGTCTTAAGTTATTAAAAGCATCTCCGATTTTCAGTTTGATAATCGATCGGAAGATAGGAGTAAATATGTTTATTAAAGATTGGATTCTTCTTTGAGCAATGGAAGTATCATACTTAAATCTCTTTTTAGGATCTGATAGCACTGAGTATGCAAGACTAATCTTTTTGAAGACCTCTTCTGCCCCCTCCTCTTTGTTGATATCAGGGTGATAGATCCTAGCAAGTCTCCTATAGGCATTCTTTATTTCGACGCTTGTGGACAGAGGGTGGACACCAAGGATATCGTAGAGACTTTGATCCATGCTATCTTTTAACTCTTTTCTTTTGGAGCAGAATATATGGCCTCAGCGATTTTATAGGCAGCTTTTTCAAACTCTGGATAAAGTGTTTTTAGTTTCTCAAGATCTCCTGATTCAATTGCAGATTCAATTTCGGTAATCTTAGACAACAACTCAATTCTAATCTCATCAGCGATCTTACTTGCAAATTCATCCAGTGATTTTTTCACAGAATAAATAAGACCTTCGGCATTATTTTTGAGGTCTACTAATTCTTTCCTTTTTTTATCTTCCTCTCTATATCTTTCAGCATCTGCGATCATACGATTTATCTCTTCTTGTGTAAGACCCGTAGATGGCATAATCTTCATTGATTGTTCTTTGTTAGTCCCAAGATCCTTTGCAGTAACATTGACGATCCCATTAGAATCTATATCAAATGTGACTTCGATCTGAGGAACGCCTCTAGGCGCCGGTGGTATCCCTATGAGTTGGAATCTACCTAGGCTCTTGTTGTCCTTTGCCAATTCTCTCTCCCCCTGAAGAATGTGGATCTCAACGAAGTTTTGGTTATCTTGAGCTGTTGAGAATATCATAGACTTCTTTGCTGGAATTGTTGTGTTTCTTTCAATTATTTTGGTAAATACACCTCCTGCAGTCTCAACACCTAATGAGAGGGGTGTGACATCCAAAAGCAAGATGTCCTTCACACTTCCCTTCATCACCGCTCCTTGAATCGCCGCCCCAACAGCGACAACCTCATCAGGATTTATATCCTCTCTGGGGGCCTTCCTAAAAATCTCTTGAACCTTCTGTTTGACCCTCGGCATGCGAGTCATTCCACCTACAAGTATTATCTCATCGATTTGGTCAATTGTTAGTCCAGCATCACTTACTGCCTTTCTACAGGGTTCTTCTAATTTCTCGATAAGATCAGATACCATACCTTCAAATTGCTCTCTCGTCAGTGATATATTTAGGTGAAGGGGACCAGTATCAGAAGTACATATAAAGGGGAGCGTAATCTCAGTCTCCATTAATGAAGAGAGCTCATGTTTAGCCTTCTCCGCCGCCTCCTTTATCCTTTGGAGGGCTATCTTGTCTTCGGATAAGTCTATGTTTTGCTCTTTTTTAAAAGACTCAAGGATGTAATTCATTATCCTTCTATCAAAGTCTTCCCCACCAAGAAAGGTATTACCATTTGTAGACTTAACTTCATATACCCCTTCTTCGATTGATAGAATAGTTATATCGAATGTCCCACCTCCGAGGTCAAAGATAGCTACTGTGCCTTTTCCTTTTTTCTCTATACCGTAGGCCAGTGCTGCTGCCGTTGGTTCATTAATTACTCTCAGGACGTCCAATCCAGATATCTGTCCTGCTACCTTGGTTGCCTGCCTTTGGGCGTCATTAAAATATGCGGGACAAGTGATAATAGCCTCTTTTATCTCTTCACCTAAGTATTCTTCAGCATATTGCTTCATCGTAGAGAGTATCATCGCTGAGATTTCTGGGGGAGAGAATCTCTTCCCCCTTACCTCTACCCATGCGTCACCATTATCAGCTGGAACGATCATATATGGGACTAGTCTTCTTATCTCTTGAACCTCTGGGTCATCGTATTTACGCCCCATTAATCTTTTGATGGCATAAATAGTGTTAGTGGGATTAGTAACAGCTTGCCTTTTAGCTATCTGACCTACAAGTCTATCTCCCATATCCGTAAATGCTACAATCGAAGGGGTTGTTCGACCTCCTTCATTGTTGGGAATTACTACGAATTCTTCACCCTCAAGGATAGCAACACAGGAATTAGTGGTTCCTAAATCAATTCCGATTATTTTTCCCATGAGTCCCCCTTATTCATCTTTTCCCTTAGGTTCTGGCTCGGCGATGCATTTATGACTTGTGTCCCCTTCTTTAATATCCTCTTCTCCACTCTTATCAGGCTTGCCTTTTGATACAATAACAAAGGCGGGTCTTAGTAGTCTATCTCTTATCATATATCCCTTTCTCTCCACTTTTATTATCTGACCAGATGGGATCGTCTCGCTCTCCTGTACACCAATAGCCTCATGAAAATTAGGGTCAAAGAATGCCTTATCCTCAATCTCCAATGGGACAACTCCATATCTCTTCAATAACTCCAAAAACCCCTTCACGGTGATCTCAAATCCCTTGATCACCTCTTCATTCTTATTTGATGCTTGTCTACTGTGTAAAAGGGTAAGCTCAAGATTGTCAGCAGTCTCAAGAAGATCCCTCAAAATTGATTCATTTGCGAATTTGAGTAAGTCTTCTTTTTCTTTTGCAACCCTCTTTTTGTAATTTTCAAATTCAGCCGCAACCCTTAAGAGATAGTCCTTGGTCTCTAAAAGCTCCTTTTTTAATCTTTCATATTCTTCAATAGAAACTGCCTTGGGGGCTACCTCCCCCTTAACCTCTTGAGGAGGTTGTTCGCCACTCGTTGCTGCGAAATCTTCAAATCGTATAGAGTCTTTAAGGCACTCTTCTGACTTTTTTACATCTTCTGACTCAACAGGATTTTCTATATTTAACTTCTCATTGTCATTTTCTGCCATGAAAATACACCTTCTCCTTTAGTTAACAAACCACATAATAATTTAAACGTAAACATAATAAAGTCAAGAATTTTACCCAAACTTTAGTATATTGGTTGTAATATACATCGAATAAGAATTCCGAAGATCTCCAACCACTATGTATCCGTGTTAAAGCCCAAACTATGACTATAGATTTTATGGAATAATTAATTTTAAGAGCTCTGTTTTTTCTAACCAACGATACATTTGCTTGCAATACAATAAATTTCATCTATAATCAACCTCGCAGAGGAGGTAGTATGGCGAAAAGAGTAGTTTTACTTATTCTTATTGTCTTGTTGTGTAATGCTATTTACGCGAATGATGCAGAGGTCCTTCCCGAAGGTGTCTTTAAGATAGGTCAGCAGATTGGTTATGACTGGTCAACGGATAATTTTAAGACAGTGTTTGGAACTGGAACATATCCAACGACATACTGGTATAATATTAAGGTAAAACTTGCTGATATATCTCCTGATCTGGCACAAAGATGGAATTTTACTAAGTGTAGAGATGAGAAAGGTAATCCGTCGGAGTGTATATTGGGAAGAACTCATTTTGATTTATGGCAGGCGGCACTTAAATTTAATACTAGTATTATGTATGGTATATCAGACTTAGTTTCTGCGGGGGTTATAATACCTTATCATTACGGTATGAGTAGTGCAAAGTTGAAGATAACGGAGAGTAATATGCGGATTAATTATGAGTCGACAGGAAAGGTCAACAAGGCAATGCCGATTGTGCCTTATGAGTTTGAGAATGCCCCACAGGGTGCACATCCTATAAATGCGGATGATGTAGCTGTAATACTCTCTGATCCTGCATTTGGATTTGAGTATGAGGATCCTTTGTCCCCACATAATGGCTGGTATTTAGGTGATATTATATTTGGTCTTCGGTATCTGTTTCATCAAAACAATTGGATGAAAAATGCGTATACCTTCTTTTTAATCACACCCACAGGTATGGAGGATCCACCTGATTGGCTTTTTTCACCAGCTGCTGGAGATGGTCAGTTTGACATTGGATTCTGGTTTAATAATGATTTTTTGCTTTATAAAAAGATGAACTTCTGGCTAAATTTTTCTACAGGTTATACTGCTCAACTTCCTCAGACCAAGAAGTTCAGAGTACCGAGTGTCTCTAGACATGTTCCTAATACCCCTGAGGAATATGACCCAAATAATAAGGGTGAAAATTTTATGCCAATTGGTAATCGCTCGCATAGTCTACTTGAATTGAGACGAGACATAGGAGATAATGTAGATTTTTATTTAGGATTTAGATTTAATATTACGGAGACACTTATGTTTAATCAGGAGTTTTATTACTATTATAAGTGGCGTGATCAGTTTGAGGTTACATACCAACCCATGGCTTGTGAGCTAGTCTCAAAGATAGAGCATGATGTGTATGGGATTCCATATTGTAATGAAAAGGGTGCTGATTATTCGCTTGTAAATGTTCAGACACATGCACTATCACAATTCACAGATAGAGAGGAGGTGGTATCTACTTCGATGTTGACTTTTTCAACACTGCCGCTGCTTGAGAAAGGTAAGTTCCCAATACCATTGATGTTGTCAGTTGGATTTAAGAGGTCTATTGCAGGGAAGAATATTGAGCAGACAAACTCTATATTTTTGAATCTCGACATGTTTGGTTCTGTGTATATGTTTTCTGATGAAAAGAGAGGGGCATTGAATGCTGCCCAGACAGCATTTTCTACTCTATCAAGTGTTCCAAGGTGAGTATGGCTGATGTAAAGATTTCTATAATTGGTGCCGGTTCTACTTATACTCCGGAGTTAATGGAAGGTTTATTGTATAAATCCAGGAGTTTGGGGCTTAGTGAGATATCTTTTTATGATATTGACGAAGAAAGATTAGATGTATTGTTTGAATTTTGTAATAGAATGAGTGTTGCTTTTAATAAACCTGTTAGGTTGACAAAGCATTCAGATTTAAAAAGGGCAGTTGATAAATCAGATTTTATTGTAAATCAGATTAGGGTGGGTCAGCAAAGGGCGCGAATCTTTGATGAAAAATTAGGCAGGTCCCTAGGTATAATAGGGCAGGAAACTACGGGTGTAGGAGGTTTTTCAAAGGCTATGCGGACGATCCCAATTGTATTGGAGCAATGTAGGGTTTATGAGAAGTATGCAAAAAATGCCTTTGTTATAAATTTTACGAATCCCTCGGGACTAATTACTGAGGCTATCTTGAGACATACTGATATGAAGTGTATCGGTTTGTGTAATATCCCTATGAATTTGAAGATGGATATAGCAAATCATTTCAATGTATCGCCCGAAAAAATAGAGCTCGATTATATTGGATTAAATCATTTAGGATGGGTTAGATCAGTTAAAATTAATGGAGAGGTTCTGAAATTTGATAATATAAAAAAGACTACCTCTGATTTTTCACCCAAAAATATTCCAGATATGGATTACCCTTTTGATATGCTTTCTGCTCTGAATGCCTTTCCGGGGTATTATCTGAGGTATTTTTATCTGAATAGAGAGATGGTAAAAAAACAGAGAAGGTCGAGATTCACTAGGGGTGAGGAGGTGTTAAAGATTGAGAAGAGATTGTTGAAGATATATTCCAATAAAAAGATTAATACCAAACCTGCCTTACTTTCTAAGAGGGGCGGTGCCTATTATTCCAAGGTTGCTACATCTATTATTGATTCGATAATAAATGATAAGAAAGATGTTCATATTGTGAATGTTGCCTCTGGTGGCGTTGTTTTCGGTTTTGGAAAAGATGAGGTGCTTGAAATACCATCTGTTGTTTCACAAAAAGGGGCAATCCCTCTTAAGACCGGCATTGAGGATCATCATATGTATTCATTAATGCGTATGGTTAAGGGATATGAGAGACTTACGATAGAGGCAGCGGTAGAAAAGAGTTATAAGAAGGCCATCCTTGCCCTTATGACTAATCCACTTGTAATGGATGCTACTGTTGCTATAAAGGCAGTAAAGATGATAAATAAGAGATTTAATTTAGGATTAAAATAGGAGGTAGAATATGAAACTTGCAATTAATGGTGGAAAGCCAGTTAGAACAAAACCATTTCCAGTTTGGCCACCTTATGATAAAAATGAAGAACGATATCTACTTGATGTATTACGATCACATAATTGGGGAGGATTTCCTGCACCGAATAAGTATGCAAAATTATTCGCTGAGAAGTTTGCTTCTTATCATGGGGCCAAATATGGTATATGTGCGGCTAATGGGACTGTTACATTGGAAGTTGCCTTGAGGGCAGCCGGGATAACCGCAGGTGATGAGGTGATTGTGCCTGCTCTTACATGGACGGCAACGGCTTTATCCGCAGTGTATATTAATGCTATTCCGATCTTTGCTGATATTGATCCAGAGACCTATTGTATTGATCCTGATGATGTGGAACGGAAGATTACTAAAAGGACAAAGGCTATTATCCCAGTTCATTTGGGATCTAATATTGCTGACATGGATAGGATAATGCAGATTGCAAAAAAATATAAGCTTATTGTAATTGAAGACTGTGCACATGCACATGGAGGGTTTTATAAAGGTAAAGGCGTTGGTTCTATTGGACATTTCGGCTCTTTTAGTTTTCAAACATCAAAGCTGATGACAGCCGGCGAAGGAGGGATTATTCTAACATCAAATAAGGAGTTTGCTGAGAGATGTCATTCACTTGTAAATTGTGGAAGAAAAGAAGAGGGTTATAACTCATTTAAGGGTTATATGACAGGGTGGAATTATAGATTGTCAGATCTTCAGGCTGCGGTCCTACTCGGTCAGATGACAAGACTCAAAAAAGAGACAGATTATAGAGAGGAGATGGGAGAATATTTGTCTTCTAAACTCTCCGGAATCCCAGGGATAGTTCTTTTAAAAAGGGATAAAAAAATAACCAAACTACCCATGTACGAATACATATTTAGGTTCATTGAAGAAGACTGGGGGGGTATAACAAGGGATGCCTTTGTTTCAGCTCTTAATGCAGAGGGAATTCCGTGCGATGGGGATTTCTATATTCCTCTATATCAGAATCCGTTAGTCTGGGTTAGTTCAAGAGATTATCCAATGATTAAGAGTGTATATGGCGATAATATATTGAATTCAAAAAAATTTGTGTGTCCTGTTGCTGAATATGTTGCCTATCATGAATCAGTATGGCTACATGCAAGGTTGTTTATGGGGACAAGATCTGATGTAGATGATATAGTTAGGGCCATTGAGAAGATTAGAGAAAATATTAATGAATTGAGGGAATCAAAAAATATAAAGATAAAAAGCAGGTGGAGGAAGGGATGACAAGAATTTTTCTAATTTCTATACTATTGTTCCCTCTAAACATATTGTTTAGCTCTACATTTGTTTATATGGAATTAGAGGCTATTGCAGACCGCTCCGATGCAATAATTAGGGGATTTGTCAGGGAAGTTGAGTCTCGTTATAATGAGGAGAAGACAAAAATATTTACCTTTGCTGCCATTGAGGTAAAAGAGGTAATAAAAGGTAAAGTGCCGCCAATTGTAAATGTGAGAACCTTTGGAGGAAGGGTTGGAGATGTGAATATGAAAGTTCCCGGCATGCCGGAATTTAAAAAAGGTGAGGACGTGTTTCTGTTTTTAAAAAAGAACGAAGATGTTTGGCATGTAACAGGCATGCTCCAAGGAAAGTATATAATTGAGAAGGATGAGTCAGGTAAAGAGTTTCTAAAAAATGATTTTAAGGGTATCGTTTTTAAAAAGGTAAATGCGGATAATAAACTAGAGGACATGAAACCTGAAGAGATTCCAACGAGGTATGAGTATTTAGAGTTTGTTGCAAAGTTAAGGGAATGGGTGAGTAGAAAAAGTAGGGAAGAAACAATAGATAAAAAACATTAGTGTTTATCTCTCTTCATAGTCAATATTTTATTTAGCTGATAGCTTTATTCAGCTGCAGTAGTCTCTTCTCAATATTTTTTATCTGTCGGATCATCCACTTTTTGTCTTTGGAGTTGTCTATAACGAAATCGGAGTTTAATATCTTTTGATAATCATCTGCTTGAAATTCTATCCTTTTCTTTGCCTCCAAATAGCTTATATGAGCCCTATTTATAAGCCTTTCTATTCTTATTTCAAATGGTGCAAATACGGTTATTATTTTGTCTAAAACCTCTTTTAACTTGCTTTCAAATATAATAGCGGATTCTACAATTAAAAATTTTTTGTTTGAATATTTTAATATCTTTTTAATATCTTTTATGACTAGAGGGTGAATGATCTCTTCAAGGTTTTTCATTACTAACTTATCTGAAAATGCAATAGAAGATAATTTTTCTTTGTCTATCTTACCATCGAACCTAAATATATCTTTCTTCTTTAAGTAATGGGGCATATTTTTAATTGTTAGGGCTAGAAGGTGTTTCTTCGCGAGCTTGTCAGAATCGACCTTTTCAAATAGCTCTTTATCAAAAAAGGTTAATGCCAGAGACTTGCCAGAGGCTATGTTGCCAGTTAGACCTATGAGTATTTTTTTGTTCTTATTTAATAAGTTCATATTTGTAGAGCCCTAGTATAGCAACAGGTTTGTATTTTTGAGGTATAGGTAATATGTTATAGATTTCCTCATTTTCAAAAATAAAGTGTATATCGGTCATGATTCCAAGTTCCAGACCTTGAAGCAGGATGTGCGAAATAGCAATTGGGACATCAATTGCATAAAATGGATGTTCTCTTCTGATGTGCTTGAGGATAAAAGGTGCTGCGAGCGTGATAATTATTTTATTATAGTTTTTGCTTGAAAATTTAAATGTATCACTAATTTTCTTTATCCTTTCCTTTTGTTTTAGTATTAGGAATCTCCAGATCTGGGAGTTATCTGCACTTGGTGCCAGTCTAGCAGCTTCTATTAGAATAAGTAGCTCTTTATCCTCTATTTCATTACTAGTATTAATGTGGTTGCCTATCATTTTTTTAGTTAAGAGGTCAATAATCGAGTTGTTTTCATTATTCTTTAATCTCATCGTAGAACATTATCTCAGACAGGTGTTTTCTTCTAGCAGAGACAAGTTTATTTGCCCAGAAGTCATAGTCAGTAATATTGGAGCTGATGGGTGGATACCCTAGTGTTGCAATAGCTATGACCTCTTCCCCATCGCCGAGTTTATATTCCTTTTCTATTTCAGATGTGTTTACCCCTGCAAGCCAACAGCTGGCGAGCCCTAATTCAGTTGCTCTTAATATTGCCACCTCCATCAGTATTGAGGTCTCTGCTATTCTTTTGAACCTCTCGGATAAATTTTGATCGGTATCATTAGTGTTGACAATGGCGATAAGCAAATTTGTTGCATTAGTTTTGTTTAGCCATGGATTTATTTTTCCGACCAGTCCTCTTTTTGCCGCCCTAATTACGGATTCAAATTCCTCTTTGTTTTTTGTTACCTTAACCATTGAATGTTTAAACCCCATAGTTAGCTGAAAATCCTTTATTGTGTTCTCGATTTCAATAATCTTTTCGAATTCGATCTCTCTTTTTGCATATTTTCTGAAAGATCTCCTCATTATAAACAATCTGCTTAGGTTTGTAAGGCCTTCAAATAGATGTGATTTCCTGTCGAAGAGATTCATACAGCAATTAATATCTCATTAAAAATCCTTTTTAACAAGAGATTTTGATTGCCCAGGTTTTTTGTACTATATGACTAGTTTGTCTACAACTTCAGGGATGTGTATCATTATTAAGTTTAGGACTTATAGTAATATCATCTTACTCTTCTTATGCCTTGATTGCTCCTTTAAGACCTTTATCCTTGAGCAATTAATCTGTTCTACCATATCCATGACAGAAATCCTTTTCTTATGATAATCTACGATACACAGATGTTATCTCAAAATAAAGACAGCCTTAGCCTATAGTTGGTAATATATTGTTGGTAGTTTTCAGACTTGTATTATCCGTTAGCTTTATTATTGATGGCCTTTCTCAAGTGGGGTTCTCTTTCTTTTTTCATAAGGGCATTAAGAAGTAAAGTGGGAATAATCCTTATGCATTCTTGGGGGTCAATTAGTGAATATTTTACTTGAAATGAGTTTATTTTGGTAATATGATTACTTATTAATGGAAAGAAGGTATAGCAAGAGATACAATCTTATTTTAAAGGCTGATATAATTTATCAGGATAGAAGGATTACAGAATACATAGAAGACATATCGATTGGTGGGTGCTTTATAACGACCAATCTTGATGTCCCTTTGTCTGAAAGGATCATAATTGAACTCTCATTTCCTTCAATAGTTGATGTGCTAAGACTTGAAGGAGTAGTGGTGTGGAAGAGGACGCCTATTCCAAGGAAAAATATCAGAGGTGGTATGGGGGTAAGATTTGAAATACAACCACAATTAAGAAAGAGGCTCGAACAGTTTTTACTTCCGCTTATGGAGGACCGGGGCGGGCTTCCTCCGATCGACAGACCTTTTAAGATAATTATAGCGGAGGATAACCCGCATATTCTTGGGATGTATAAATATGGAATTCAGAGACTTGCAAAATACGAGCTCCCTTCTGACAAGATGATTCTAATCTCTGAAGTTACGGAGGCGAAGGATGTAGATGAGATTATATTTAAAGAGGACTTTGATCTTCTTATTTTGGATTTTTATATTCCTATGTTCTCTGGGGATGAAGTAATAAAGAGGCTGAGAAGTTCTGGAGTCGATAAACCTATTTTGGTGATTTCTGGTGGAGGAGAAGAAGGGAGAGAAAAGGCGTTGTCGGCTGGTGCGGATATGTATCTTGACAAACCAATAACTGTAAATGATCTTATAGCAAATATAAAGCGTTTATTGTTTATCGAGTTTTTAAATAATGGGTAAGTTTTTATAGATTCATAGGAGGAATAATCAGATGATTGAAAGGGAGAAATTAGAGAATTATCTGTTGCAAAAGAGAAACTTAGTTGTGTCTGAACTGAATAGAGAAACAGATAACAATAAGAAGATAGCATTATATGCTATGCTGGGTGTAATAGATGCCTTTTTGAATGATATACGGGGAGGTGTTTTGGATTCAAATGGCAATTAGATTTTTTGTTGGACACATAAGTTTATCTATGCAAGATTAATATGGTTGATTTATGAAAAGAGCAGGCTTGTTGATAGGCTTGATAATTATTTTCATGATGGGTACGATTTGGATAAGGGTAGAGATGCTATTACCGAAGGTAAAGACTGAGGTGCCAACGGAGGGGTTTATACTTCCGAAGTTGGAGTTAACAAAAGCAGCAAGCGTAGGGTATTATGAGTTGCTTTCAGATTTTTACTGGCTAAAGGCTATTCAGTATTTTGGGGATGAAAGAAATTATCATACTGATAGACTAAAACATCTATTTCCTCTTGTTAATTTAATTACAGATATATCACCACTTTTTGAATATGCATATAGATTTGGAGGGGTTACAATCTCTCTTTTGGATACGAATGGAGATTTGGCAAAAACAATTCTCATTAAAGGGGTTCAGAATACGCCTGATTCATGGAGAATACCGTATCTGTTGGGATATATAGAGTACTATGTGCTAAACAACCCAAAGATGGCATCAGTATTTTACGACCTTGCTGGTGTAGTGGCGGTGAGAATGGGTGAGCCAGAGATGATATGGTTGAGGAATTTGGCAGAGAAGATCTTGCTTGACCTTGAGGATACTGATGTGATGATACCTGTTCTTGAAAAGATGTATAGGGAAGAAAAAGATCCTGTCTTGAAAGAAAAGTATTTTACGAGATTCAGGATGGCTCTTCAAAGAAGGGATTTTAAGTTTTTAACAAAAAAGATAGAGGAATTCAAAAAAATGTATGGTAGATATCCTTCAAAGTTGGAGGAGCTAGTAGAGAAAAGTGTTATCTCTATAATACCAGTTGAACCTTTTAATGGTAGATATGATATAATGGATGGAAAAATTGTTGTAGTACCCAAGTGACAAAATTTGGCAGAATTCTATTAAAAATTGACAGAATTCGCGCCTAGTGATAAAAACTCTGGGCTATTATCAGTATGTTGCATGATTGGAATATAAATTGAAGGATTATATAATGGTTTTATAGCTATAAACCATGTTAGTTAACCTTTGCAAAGGAGGTATGTATGCTTAGGTTCATTAAGGCGAAAAAGGGTTTCACCCTGATTGAGCTGATGATTGTGGTGGCAATCATCGGTATTCTTGCTGCTATAGCTATCCCAAACTTTATCAGATTCCAGGCGAGATCTAAGCAGACAGAAGCTAGGACAAATTTAAAAGCGGCGTTTACTGCGGCCAAATCTAAGTTTGCGGAGACTAATACTTATGCGACACTGACTTTTGCATCTGTTGGTGCTGGAAAAGTTCCGATGGGATTCAGACCTGAGTCAAGGAACAGATACAAGTATGTCACAGGTCTTGCAGGCGATGAGATTAACTGTGATTTAACTATTGGTTCTCTTTGCACTGGAACTAACCTCTGTGGTACTTGTACTTATGCGGCACAGGCTCCTTCTCAGTTTAATTTTGTCTATGCTGCCTTTGGGAATGTTGATGGTGAGCCCAAAGAGGATATGTGGAACATTGATCAAGCTAACCAATTAATCAATGCAAAGATAACAATTGGTACCAATGGTGCTGCAGGTACTCTACCTGCTGACCAAAGTCAGTGCAACGACGTTGACAACGATTAAATTTAGGTGGTTTTCTATTTGAAAAGCCCGGGTTAATCCGGGCTTTTTTATTTTAGGCTATTTGTTGTTCAGCAAGCTGGATTTATGAAAAGAGGGAGTTAGAATTTGCTCTATAATTTTGATCTTCAGTCTTTTATTTGTTGTTTTTGGAAGAAAAACCTTTATTTAATAATGATTTTATTTCTTATTATAGAGAGATTTTATATTGTGGGTAATTGTTCTACAACATATTGTGGAGTGCTAAAAATAGGGTTTTTTTATAGATGATTTTCTGAGTAAATAAATTTGCTAATAATATCCCTTATTTCTTTATCTGGTTCTAATTTATAGATAAATATAAGTATCGATTTTCCCTTTATTTTCTTTAAAATTTCGATATCTTTTTTGTCAACTTGAGTCTTAATAGTTGGTTGTTCTATTGAAAATCTATTTCTGGCTAGTATATTTGATATCTCGCTGTTTTTTGCTTCAAGTATGTTGTAAATCTCAGATTTTTCTCCAAAAATGACTCTTGCCATATCCATTATGCTCGTTAGAATCAAGTGCGACCCTTTTAAATCGAATAATATTTTTTGTGGACATGTCTCCTGACACATTGATTGTTTTTCTGATATAAGTGACAAAATATTTTTCATGTATTCATTGAAATTTGATTTGATAAATGAGTTGTAGCCATTTTCATATGCCCTTTTAATTAAAAGGTATTGCAATAATATATCTTCTTTTGTATTTTCAAAGGTCTTGTTTAAGAATACATTTTCTTTTTCGAATTCTGATGTCGCTTCTAAAAATAGGTTGCGAGTTATAGAATAAACATGTTTATCTCTTGAGGCAAAGAATATGAAATTGTAAATTCTTCTATTGATATCTTCTGCTAGTTGCGTCTTTATGATTTCGGATATCTCAAATCTCTCAAATAGAGTAGCACTGAAAAATGCCTTGAGTATCTCTGAGGCAAAAGAGACGTTCAACGGGAATTTTTCAATAGAGAGGTACGCATTTCTGCGGTCTATTGGATTTTCCGAGTTAAGTTTTTTTAGTGATTCCTGGATGTTATGAATATTATTTGAATATCTTGTTATTAGTTCTTTAATCTGTTTCTTCTCGTAATCGTTAATATTTTGCGAAAAAATATCTCTTTCTTCCTTTTTGGAAAGTCTGCCAGCGGTAGTTTTAATAAAGATGTCATATTTTGATTGGCAAATTTTTGTTTGTTTATACAGATAATCAATCATTGTATTATTGTTCTCGTATTTTGAGTTTATGTATTCGTCTATTCCCTCAAGTAAACATAGATTGGAAAGTTTCTCAATTAGGTCTGTGATTAGTATATTTTTTACCTCATTATACTTGACTGTGTCGGGGAAACGGGTGATGAATGATTCAGCGAAGAATACATCTTTGGCTTTTATCCTCTCAAACATTATATTCATAAGCCGGTGGTTTATTTCTTTTAAGTGAGGATTGTCTGGATATTTACTTAGGAATCCCTCTAATTTTTCTATATCATTGGTATTAATCACCTCATTAAGTTCTATCGTGTATATCAGCTTTGATGCCTCTTCCCTCACTTTTTTGTTTGTGGCGATACGGCGGAGTATATCGTATGCAATCCTTGTATTCCTCCTTTTTGCCTCTTCAAACCTTATTTCGTCTAAAAGCTCAGATAGTGTTTTTGACCTTGGGTCATTCGGGAACTCGGAGATGAAACGTTTTATCAGCACAATATCTTTCTTCTCAATAGCGGCGGCAAATAGTGTATCTTTAATTTTAGAGAGTGCCTCTTCTACCTCAGGTGCATCTGGATTCTCTAAAACAAAACGGTAGTATGCATCTATTGTGCCACGTCTTTGTGCCTCCTCATAAGTAAATCTCGAGTGACAGGCAACAGTAAATAAAATAATAAAGGCTAATAAAAACCTCATAGAATGAAGATTATCATTAATAACGAGATTTTCAATTACAATCTTAGTCATTTTATAAATTCCATACTTGAGTACCACATTTTATATTTTGATTTACTTATTAGTTGTTGAAGGAGGTGTATTTATGTGATAGCTAATCTTTGTCTCTAGAAGGTTTTTGCAATTTTCGCTATTTTATGTTTTAGAGTTTCATTATGTTTGTGAAGAAGTTTTTAAAGGCAAATAGCATTACTCGTATAGTTCGACTTTTTATATTGTTTTATTTGATTGGGATAGTCACTGCTGCACAGATCTTTTTCTTCTTAGAGAGTTTTTTGCCTTTGCCAATAACAGATTTCGCAAAAAGTATAACGATTACAATCCTCATACCGTTAGTAAGTATTGTAGTTGGGATGTATGTGGATGAGAGGTTTAAGAAAGAAAATAGGTCCTTTATACCATATCAAGAATCTCAGGAGAGTTTGAAGTGGTACGAGAGGTATGATTGGCTCATATATGGGCTTGTGATGTTTGGTGTCTGGTCAGGATTGTATTTCTGGATTGCAGAATCAAGAATAAATGCAGAAAAGTATTCTATGATGGTCGAATTTGATAAAATGATTCCTTTTATACCTGAGTGGGTATGGATATATTTAACTGTTTATATGATTTTTCTAATTCCCCTATTTGGGCTGACAGATAGAAGACTCCTGAAGATTGTTATGAGTTCGTATATTACAGTGATGTTGATATGCTACATATTCTTCTATTTGTATCCGGTTGAATACCCAAGACCAAATATTGTAGTAAATGATTTTTCTACTTGGGCGTTAAGCCTTGTTTATAAAAATGATAGACCATGGAATTGTTTTCCTTCGTCACATTGTGCAATGGCTATGATGGCAGCCCTTGTTCTTCTTGAGATAAATTGGTTTTTTGGAATTTGGGGTATGATTACAGCCTTATCCATAGGGGCATCTACATTATTTACTAAACAGCATTTTATATTGGATGTAATCGCAGGATTTGGATTATCGATCTTGGTATATTATGTGTATTTCAAAAGTAGGCTTATTCTCCTTCTTGGTAAAAAACAAAAGGAATTTTCTGATAAGGTGTCTTTGGCTGTAGACAGATTGGTTGAGTCAAGGTTTGAGGACTTAATAAGAAGGATTGTAAGAGAAGAGATTGAGAAGGTTTTATCGGAGAAAGAGGACCCACAGAAATGAATCACTTTTTATTATCTAATATTTTTATGGGAGTTATTCTGTTCTTTTTGAGTTTTGGTTGCATATTTTTATATTCCACATAGAAGTTCAAATTTGTTTTTGAGGAAAGGTAGGAATAAGAGATATGAATAGTTATTTGAGGTTAGTTGAGGTGACAATTTGAGAACTTGGTATTCAAGAATAGTATTTCAATTATGGTATGTGTGGAAGTTTTTCTAAGTTTGGGTTTCTCTGGGTGTCTTATTTTGCATGGATGTTGAGTCGGTAAAATGTTTTAACTCTATATGTTTTAACTCTATATATTAGCAATAAAAAATGTTTATTTTTGTCGTTTTTTGGAATATAAATAAAATGTAGTTTGAGGTCAGATTCATGAGGATATTCATTGCAAGTATACTGGGTATATTATTCTCCTGTTTTTCTCCATCACAACGGGTCGATGACTTTGGCAATGATGCTACAAAAATACCCGATATAATTATTTTAGATACGCAGGTTGAGAGTGAGACCCCAGAAATATTTTCATTGTATCCAAAGAGTGGCTATACGGAGGGTGGCACGGAGGTAACGATTAGTGGCAAGAATTTTAAGGAAGGAATAGATGTTTTCTTCGGGGATGTTAGGGCTGAGTTAAAATCATTTTTGAGTAATACACTTATAATAGTGATTACTCCTCCTAATGATGAGGGGAAGGTGGATGTAAAGGTCCAAAATCCGGATGGCAGGTTTTCAATACTTGAGAGTGGATTTGAGTATAAAAAAAGGGATGAGCCTATCAAGGGGTGTATTCCGAAATCGTGTGAGCCAAAGCCCACTGTTTTTAAGTATGATTCCTCTAAGGCAGGATTTGCAGTATCAACAGTGGAGTTAGCAGCTCAGTTTACTAATTGGGGTGATGGTCGAATTATCATGAATGATGAAGGTGTGAACGGGGATGAGATATCTGGTGATGGTATATTTACCACTTTGGTATTTTTGAAAACTGGTGAATATGAATACAAATTTATATTGAATAAGAATCATTGGATAAGTGACCCTGATAACAAGGAAGTTGAACCAGTATTTAAAAATTCAGTTGTCAAAGTGAAGGACGGGTGTACGCCTGAGATCATCAATCAAACTCCTTTAAATGGGGAGATTATTGGTAACAAGAGAGTGAGAATAGAAGTTGGGTATTTCTTAAATGGGAGGGAGATTGATAAGACGGGGACCTACTTTATTATTGATGGGAAGAGATATAATGCTGAGTTTTCTAAAGATAAACCTGTAGTTTTTTCTGAGATGGAGTTGGCCGAGGGGGCTCATTGGTATTCAATTGTTTTGAGGGATGGAGAATGTAATAGAATTGTATCACCATCCGTATTTTTTATTGTTAAGACCGAAAAAAGGGCACCGGTGGCTAATGCTGGTTATACACAGGTCGTTGAAGTGGGTAATAAGGTTGTGCTTGATGGAACACTCTCACTAGATCCATATCAGATAAGCGTTGACGAGTTCAAATGGGAAGTGGTTTCTGCGCCGGAGCCGGTAGTCTTAAATGATGAATTTGCTACAGATCCAGCTGGATATAATAACGACCCAAATGCTGTCCCCAAAAAAGTTAGATCACTTGTTAGTTTTATCCCGCGTAAAGAGGGGTATTACAGATTCTCACTCAGGGTTTCAAATGGTGATGGTGAGAGTAATTTAGACGAGACAGATGTATATGTAATAAGCAAATCCCAATCTAATTCTAAACCTGTCATTAAGTCTGAAATAAGATTGGATGGGACAACTGTAATAATAGATGCCTCAAGTTCTTTAGGTGCAAATTCGAGTGCTCTATCTTTCCTGTGGTATGAAGACATAAAAAATCCCGAAAGGTTTAGCCTTTCTAATACCCCTTCTCAGAGAATTAGTATTACTAAAGATGGGACATATTTCTTTTATCTTATTGCAAATGATAAAATAGCTAATTCAATTCCCAAGACCTTCTTTGTTTTTAAGAAGGGGAATAATATTGTCGCTCAAGACTTTTCACATTCCTCTAAATGGTTTGAGAGTTCAGATGTTTATGAGATTTTTGTTAGAAGATTTGCGGATGGCAATGGAGATGGAATAGGAGATCTGAAGGGTCTAAAGGAGAAGATTCCTTATTTGAAAGAACTAGGTGTTGAGACAATTTGGCTTATGCCTGTCTTTCGCTCAAACGATAGAGACCATGGATATCACACGATAGATTATTATACTGTAGAACCCGATTACGGAGATAATGATGATTTGTTATCTTTCGTGAGCGCCGCACACAGAGAGGGGATGAAAGTTGTTTTGGATATGGTGATAAATCATACTTCACGTAGACACCCGTTCTTTATAGAGGCACTTAATATGAATCCCATGTTTAGAGATTTCTACATATGGTTTGATAATCCTAGTCAGAATCTATATGATAAATATGGATACGGTAGAGAAATGGGAGGTTCAAGACTAACCCTTGAGACAGGCTGGGCAGAGATCCCTGATATTAATTACTCTAATCCTGTTGCTAGACAGTATATTTATAAT
>JAOAFA010000020.1 GCA_026416535.1 Deltaproteobacteria bacterium | reverse complement strand
TATATTTACCAACCTTTCCTTCACTATCGATTGTAAAAGTCTCCCACTTACCACTCTTATTTGTCGCATATTTCAAATCTGAATTTGTCCAATCAAAGTAACTAATGTGCACATTGTCGTTTGAATCTATCGCTATAGAGGTATATCCACCAACGTCTCCTTCATTATCAATCATAGAAGTCTCCCACTTACCATTTCTATTTGTCGCATACTTCAAAGTTTCATTTCTATAGTAACTAATGTGCACATTATCTTTTGAATCTATCCCTATGGAGGTATGCAAACCAGCGTATCCTTCACTATCAATCATAGAAGTCTCCCACCTACCACTCTTATTTGTCGCATATTTCAAATCTTTATTTGTCTCATCATAGTAACTAATATGTACATTGTCCTTTGAATCTATCGCTATGGAGGTATACAAACCAACCCATCCTTTACTATCAATCGTAAAAGTCTCCCACTTACCACTTCTATTCGTCGCATATTTCAAATCCTCACTTTTCTCATCATAGTAACTTATATGCACATTATTCCATGAACCTATAGCAATGGAGGTATATTTACCAACATCTCCTTCTCTATCAATTGTGAAAGTCTCCCATCTGCCACTCCTGTTTGTTGCATATTTCAAATTCAAACCATATCCAATAAAACAATAGTAAACAATATGAACAGCGTCATTCGAGTCCGCCCTTATAGAAGAAAATTCCTTACCTATATCAACCACATAACTCTTCCATATCCCATCTCTACCAATAGCATATTTTATATTTCCGTTTGTCTTATCAAAGTAACTAATATGTACATTGTCCTTTGAATCTATCTCTATGGAGGTATATTTACCAACATCTCCTTCACTATCAATTGTAAAAGTCTCCCATCTGCCACTCCTGTTTGTTGCATATTTCAAATCTGAATTTGTCCAATCAAAGTAACTAATGTACACATTGTCGTTTGAATCTATCGCTATGGAGGTATACAAACCAACCCATCCTTTACTATCAATCGTAAAAGTCTCCCACTTACCACTTCTATTCGTCGCATATTTCAAATCGCCATTTATATCATCAAAATAAGCAACATGTAATTTGTCATTATTATCATAACCTACTGATGCATAACTTCCTACATCGACAGAATTGTCTATCACCTCTGTGATCCACTTCATCCCATCAAAATATGCCCTGTATAACATATCCCCACCATATACTATCGTAATCCTACCCTTCGAATCTAAACTTATTGCCCTCTCCGAAAACCCTCTAAATCTCTTACCATAATCCACAATCTCTTTTTTCCAAATCGTAGTCTCTGTATCTCCAATATCCTCTACATCTCCTTCTCCTGCTTCACAATATCTCCCCGCACCACACACCATCCCATGCGGACACTCCTTATCCGTATTACACCATATCTTACCATCTGCCGTATAACAACTACATCCATGCAAACTTATTACTACCAAAATCAGAAATATTATACATCTCACCACACTTACTCTCCTTATCACCCAATAAGCTTTATAAACAAGATCCCGAAGTACTATTCCACCTCCTCATCTCAAAAGCCCACACAAATTATACTAATAATCTTCCCATCTTCCCTGTTTACTTTAACCTCTACATCTGACAATTGCTCTTCAAAATTACTTGTATCAATACTAATCTCTCCATACTTTATCCCAAAATTGACTTTATCCACAGAAATTGAGATATCATTCTCAGGCCTATTTTTACAATAATATCCTTTATCCCTAAACTTTAATACATAAGTAACCATATACGAGTGGGGATCAGTATTACATGACCAAGATGAATGTCTCTCGTAGAATCTCGTAATAAACATATCTTCCTCTATCTGTATAGTTTCATACCCTCCAAAAGTGTCAGATTCCCAATAACATGGATTAGGATTATCATCTTTATCGTAATCGTAGTATTCATCGTTATATTCACTCCAATACCAAACCACATTACCTTCTGAATCAACTTTTATTACATACTTATCGCCAGATTCATTACCACCACTTAAAATATATCCCCCTCTGATATCCTTGATGATTGATGAAAGGTTAACTGGGACATCAAAACCTTCTTTCTCTCTATACAATTCATACTTAATAGATTTGTTAAACACTGGTATACCGTTATCTGTATCTAACTTCAGTACATAACCCCCCTTCCCCCCTATTACCAGACTCTTATCATCTCTGTCCTCAATCATTCCTACTGGTTCTATCATCTCATCTCCATAATTTATTATTCTCCCACTCCATTGTATACGACCATCAGCCCCGCATTTCATAACCATATACCTACCATCCACAAATTCTGGTTCCTCCCATGGAAGACCAAGTATAATTGCATAGCCCCCATCATAAGTTGCTGTGGCTGCCACCAAACTTATATAATCTCCCCTCATATTATATACTACACCACGCTTAATCTCCATATCTCTGTTCATTTTAAGTGCCAACACCTTCCCCCCAATGTGATTCCTATAAACTATAAGATACTTATTGTCCTCTGTTTTTTTTATAATTGGGTTTGCCCATTCCCATGAGTACCCCTTCCTAAACCTTTTTAGCTTACCATCCTTCGTTATCTCGGCAAGATACCGCTGACCATCACCACCGTCCGCTTTACATGCCAATAAATACCCACTATCAAAAGACGTTTCAAGTGACTCAATAGAGCATTTTATAGATGTATTATCACTCTCCGACAAAACCAATTCCATGTTCCACATCCATTCCCCATCTTTATTGTAGCCATATAATTTACTATAAGAGGATAGGACGAATCCAACTCCTATAGAACCTCCCATTATGGTTATCTCCCCTCCCCTTCCATAAAAACTCTTTCCAGAATACCTATAAATATCCCCTCCATCTAAAATCAGTATATCATTTGCAAGGGAGTCTCCGTAGTCAAAAGACATCTCGGACTCCCTGTTGTGATTACAGCAAATAAGAATAATACAAAAAAGTAGAATTAATAAGGTCATTTTATTTATCATTTTCTGACTCCCTCCCCAAGTAGTTTTAATAATTCATCTGATGGTTTCCCAGTGGTTGGAAAGTTATACCAGAATAACTGATCCATCTCTGGGATGAGATTGTCTAAAAGCAACCTATCAAGGATAATTATTCTTTTCAAATCACCTTTCATTCTGACTTTATTATCCCAGAAATCAACAAAAGATTCCATAAAAAATTTATATCTCATATCAACCCCACTTTTCTCTATGAGATTTTACTACTTTTACCTCTGGATAAACTAACAGATAGATAGATAGATAGATAGGTGTGAAAGCTAAATTTTATAACCTCAGGCAACTCAAACCCCCTTGCTGAGGCCTATATTATATAAAAAGTATGACCAAACTGATTTCGAAAGGCAAGAGAAATCTGTTTGATGTGATTACTATTTTAAATTGTTTATTGTAATTTCTACTCTTTCTGATACTGAATAATGGCTGTATTTTTTGTAATTTTTATACTTGAATAATTTGTAAAATAGTGTGATTTTTAATCTTTGTGAGCAGCATTATTTTGGAGAGGCTGTATTTACCGTGGAGTAGGAAGAATGGATAGAATATTTGCACCATGGCGAGGAGAATATATAAGATCGAGTGAGAATGAAAGCGGTTGTATTTTTTGTGAAAAACCCAAAGAGAATAATGATAGGGCTAATCTAATTTTGTATAGAGACAATTTAGTTTTTGTCATCATGAATAAGTTCCCCTATAATTCTGGTCATCTTATGGTTGTCCCTTTCAAGCATACTGCTGACATGGCAGATCTGTCTGATGAGGAGATGGTAAGACTGTTTAGATTAACGGATTATTCCATAAGAATACTAAAAGATAAGTATAAGGCACAGGGGATAAATGTAGGTATGAATTTAGGGAGAGTTGCCGGCGCAGGAGTTGACCAGCATTTGCATATTCACATTGTGCCCAGATATAATGGGGATACGAATTTTATGCCTTTATTGGCTGAAACTAAGGTAGTTTCTGAACATCTTGAGAGGACTTTTGCTGAGTTAGAGCCAGAGTTTGGAAAATTTAAGAGGGATTAATGATATGGCAAATGTAGTTGTAGTTGGTATGCAATGGGGGGATGAGGGTAAGGGTAAGATAGTCGACATGCTTTCGGAGTTTTCAGATATCATAGTAAGATTTCAGGGTGGTAATAATGCAGGACATACTATAGTTGCAAATGGTAGAAAGGTGGTTCTACATCTTATTCCGTCAGGAGTTCTTCATGAGCATAAGAAATGTTATATAGGCAATGGAGTAGTGATTGATCCAAAGGTATTACTAGATGAAATAAGTTTTTTAAAGGAGAGTGGTTTTTTAGATAAAAATAAGCTTTTTATTAGTCCGTATGCACACGTCATAATGCCTTATCATAGGCTTCTTGATTCGTTGAGAGAGGAGGGTAGTGACAAAGATTGTATTGGGACAACCCGCAGAGGAATAGGACCTTGTTATGAGGATAAGGCTGCAAGGTTAGGAATAAGGATCATTGATCTTTTTGATAGGGAATATCTTAGAAGAAAGATTGAATTTAAGTTGAAAGAGATTAATACATTGATTGTGTATCTGTATAAAGAAAGACCATTGGATGCCTCAAAAATAGCCGATGAGTATTTTGCTTATGGAGAAAAAATAAAAGAGTATGTAACTGATGTTTCTAAATCTATTTATGATGATATAAAGAGAGGGAAGCATTGCCTGTTCGAGGGGGCACAGGGAACCTTGTTGGATATTGATTTAGGAACGTATCCGTTTGTGACGAGCTCTAATACGCTTGCGCCAAGTATTTTTACGGGTACAGGGATTGGGATTACAAAGGTCGATGAAGTTATTGGCATAACAAAGGCGTATGTAACAAGGGTTGGTAAGGGGCCTTTCCCAACTGAATTGTTAGGTGAAGAGGGCGATATCTTGAGAAACATTGGAAAAGAATATGGTGCCACCACAGGCAGACCTCGAAGATGTGGGTATTTGGATATTGTAGCATTGAGATATGCCATCAGGATAAATGGGATAACATCATTAGCTATAACCAAATTAGATGTTTTGTCAGTCCTTAGGAGTATCAAGATCTGCACTGCTTACGATTATAATGGAGAACGGATCACTGAGTTTCCTTCTGATGTTAATGTATTGAGTAAATGTAAGCCAATATATGAAGAATTTAAGGGTTTTGGTAGTTCTATTAAGAATGCAAGAGATATTTCAGAGCTTCCAGTGGAAGCTAGGGATTATTTGAATGCAATACAGGTATTTCTTGATGTCCCTATAATCATGATTTCTGTCGGTGAAAACAGAGAGGAGACGATAGTAATAAAGAACCCATTTCTTAAGGGTTGAATTTTTATGTTTGGAGATGGCTAATATGGATAGGTTGGTGATTCTTGGTGCCCTATTAGTCGTGATAATTATTGGAGCTATAAATAGGAGATTGGGTGGGATTTTTGGGGTAATATTTACTTTAGGGCTTACTTATTGGGGACTAAGTGTTCTAAAGAGTGGTGGAAGTTTATTTATCCTTAAATATAATTTAAATCGCGAGATTTTTCTAATTATTATGGGGATTTTTCTCGTATATAATTTGGCGTTGGCGATTTATGGAGATAAGAAGAGAGGGGAGTGAATTAAGGCTCTTCCATGATCTTTTCAGAAAAGACTTTACCATCAAAGCTTATTAATGTTCCTTTTCCTCTTATAACTGTCCATAAGTGAATAGGTCTTTTCCATATAGTACAGATATTTTTTAATGTCTCCTTTGCCCATTCATAGTGTAATTCCACACCTTCGTAATGGTGTTTTAGGAGTAGTTCATTTCTGTTACCGAATGAATCGTCTATCAGGGATATTATAGGGTTACCCATGTTTGTAAGCATAAATAATAGTTGTTTTTTTACTTTGGAGAATTCTCGACTTTTTATTTCATACTGATTATTCTCATGGTTATATGCAAATGTAAATAATTTGTTTCTTTTAACAAAATCCTCTGTCATGAATTCATCAATGAAAGTTATATCGTTGTGGAGCTTTCTTACTTCAAATACTTTGGCGATTCCCTGATTCAGTTTCAGATCCCAGTTTCTCTTTCTCGTCATATCTTCACATTCTTCGTAGTCACGTCCGAATCTGCCCTTGTTCCATCTATCTTCTATGTCCCGAAATAGCTCTAGGCCTATTTTGTAGGGATTAAAGCCGCCTGGCTGAATAGCTACCGTCCCCGAGTGATGGTCTGCATAGTCAATTAATTCGTCATCTTTTAGTGCCATCTGGGTCATAATTTTTGAATGCCAGAATGTAGCCCATCCTTCATTCATGATTTTTGTCTGACCTTGTGGTGCAAAGTAATATGCCTCTTCCCTTATTATAGATAGGACATCTTGTTGCCATTCTCTCAATGGTGCATTTTGAATTAGAAAATTCAGGATATCCCTCTGAGGAGAGAATACCTTCTTTAACAAATTTATTTCCTTCTTTTCTTCTTTCTTCTTCCCTTTTTCGTCCTCTCTGGGGTTTATAAAATGAGACATATATTCCTTTTGTACAGGGAACTTTTTGCTCTTTGGAGGCGACTCTTCTTGAGATATATTCCCCTCGGCTCGTTTGATATATGGTGAATGTATGTCAATAAGATTGTCTATACTTAGGCAGATATCAATGAATTGTTCAACGGTGTCAATGCCGTATTTATCCATGTATTTTTTTATCCTTGTAGCGTGGTTTGCAGTTTCATCCATCATCTTCCTGTTTGTGTGTTTGAAGTAGATATTGTTTTTGAAAAAGTCACAGTGGGCATACACATGAGCCATTACAAGCTTTTGATCTACTTCCTTATTTGAGTCCAATAGATAGGCATAACATGGATCATTGTTAATTACCATTTCATATATTCTGTGTAAACCGTAAGAATAGCTTTTTGACAATTCCTCGTACTCCATACCAAATCTCCAATGTGGGTACCGAGTCGGAAATCCCCCATAGGCTGCAATCATATTTATTTGATCCCATGGTAGTAGTTCAAAGATGACTTCAAAAAAATCTAACCCGCACCTTCTTGCGTACTCCTCAATTTGTATTCTTATTTTATTGAGATTCTCTGGTAATGCCATGAGAACTCTACCTTCCTTTGCCTAAAAATGTTTTTATTGAGTCATATATAGCATCTCTGTCCTGTATAAATGAAAGGGAGATGTTTTCAGAATTACTAAAATGTTCTTCGAGGACTTTAATGAAATCCCCTTCCCCATAGTGGCTTGCAACTTGACCGTAGCAAAACAAGTTAATTCTATTTAAAATTCTGTTAGATAATATTTCTATACAAAGTTTATTGTCTTCATCTCCCCAATTTTCACCGTCACTAAAGTGGAATGCGTAAATATTCCACTCGTCTATTGGATAGGTCTTTTCTAGGATATCTGCCAGAAGATTATATGCACTGCTTATCATAGTTCCGCCACTTTCTCTTAAGGAGAAGAATGCCTCTCTGTCAACTTCCCTTGCAGCAACATCATGGACGATGTATCTGGTTTCGAGTCCGGGATAGTGTTTCCTAAGCCATGCATCAATCCAGAAAGATTCTATTCTTACAATGTCTTTTTGTTCATCTCCCATGGAACCAGATATGTCCATAATATAGAAAATCACAGCGTTGGATTCGAGTGTCCTCATGGGTTTTCCAGATTTGTATCTAAGATCCTCCTTCACGGGGATTATTACTGGAGTTTCAAATCTGTAAGTACCAGAGGCGATCTGTCTCTTTAGGGCCTCTTTGTATGTCCTTTTGAAGTGTCTTAGTGTCTCTGGACCGGTTCTCGATATACTTCTATATCTTGTTTTTAGGCTCTCTATTTTGTGTTTGCCCCTTGGCTGGATTCTTGGCAGTTGCAGTTCTTCACCCAGTATGTCAGCCAGTTCATCTATAGTAAGCTCTACCTCCATGATATGTATACCTGGTTGATTACCAGCCTTTCTTCTTCCTTCCTTTCCCTCGTCTCCACTGCCTATGGGTGTCCCTTCGGCTCCATCTCCTTGTCCAACTCCGCCGCTTGATTGTGGGTTATGTTTGAATCTTGGGAGTTCAATCTGTGGTAGCGGTATTGAGACAATATCCTTTCCTTTTTTCCCTAGCATATCACTGTGTTTGATAAACTTTCTCAGGTTTTCCCTAATTTTTCCTTTTACAATCTTTCTAAATCTATTGTGGTCACTTTCAATACTAAGTACCATGATAAGGATCCTATTTTGAATCTCCTCTTGCAAATATTGAAGCTACAAATTGAAGCACATCAGTTGCACATATTTCACAGTATCCGTAATTGTTTATTAGTCTCGCCTTGACTATGTCGATTTTTTCTTGAGTTTCTTTATCTACTACAGATGAGACGAGAGAAGTCAGCTTTATAGTATCTTTTTGATCTTCAAAAAGTTTTAATTCTAATGCCTTAAAGAGCCTCTCGTTGGATTTATAGTCAAATTGCTTGCCTTCAAGTGCGAGTGCACCAATATAATTCATAATCTCTTTTCTAAAATCATCTTTTCTACTTTCAGGTATATCGATCTTCTCTTCTATAGATCTCATCAATCTCTCATCTGGCTCTTCATCTTGTCCAGTGTATTTGTTATGAATTTTTTCCCTTTGAGTATATGCTTTAACATTATCAATGTAGTTGGCACACAGCTTAGCAATGGCTGATTCGTCGGCAGCTATAGCCCTTTGAACCTCATTCTTTACGATATCTTCATATTCCTTTTTTACCTCATTTAAAAGATCCTTATACTTTTTTCTCTGCTCTTCGCTTGTAATAAGGGAGTGATGCTTAAGACCGCTTTCGAGTTCATTTAAGACCATAAATGGATTGATACAGCCTTCGCCTTTATCGGATACAAGGGCATTGGATATCTTATCTTGTACATATCTTGGCGATATACCTTCCATGCCCTCCCTAACGATATCGTGTCTTAGTTCTTTTACAGCATCTTCTGTAAACCCCGGGAGTGTCTTTCCGTCATATAGCTTGAGCTTCTGCATAAGAGACAGGTTGAATCTTTTTGGTTCTTCAAGTCTTGTAAGAACTGCCCACATGGCAGCCATTTCTATTGTATGTGGTGCAATGTGCTTTCCCTTTATTTTGTTTTCATTGTAATCTCTTCGATAGATTTTAATTTCCTCTGATAACTTAGTGATGTAGGGGATATCAATTTTTACAGTTCTATCGCGTAATGCCTCCATAAATTCGTTATTTTGAAGTTTCTTATACTCAGGTTCATTTGTATGCCCAATAATTACCTCATCGATATCTGTCTGTGGGAACTTTTTGGGTTTAATCTTGTGTTCTTGCGATGCGCCCAAGAGATCATATAAGAATGCCACATCTAATTTTAATACTTCAATAAACTCGATTAAACCTCTGTTTGCTATGTTGAATTCTCCATCAAAATTAAACGCCCTTGGATCTGAATCAGAACCATATTCTGCAATTTTTCTGTAATTTAAATCACCAGTTAATTCTGTAGAATCTTGATTCTTTTCATCTTTAGGTTGGAATGTCCCTATTCCAACTCTATCTTTTTCAGATAAGATAAGCCTTTTGACCTTTATATGAGAATAAACCTTTTCTAAATCGCCTTTATATTTTATGTTCAAATCTCTGAATATGAATCTGCAGAATGGACATAGATCGCCTGTATCTGGTATTTTGAAATCACCTGATTCTAATTTAAGTTCTTTAATAACTTTTTGCCTTATTTCCTGGGGGATTAGGTGTAGGGGTTCTTCATGCATTGGACAGGGGTGTTCTTCTGTTTCATTACTGTTTTTATCTTTTGGGAGAATCCAGCTATAAGTATAAAGTGCTCCTTCCTCGGTTTTAGAGTACTCTTCAAGCCCTTTTTTAAGAAGTCTTACAATAGTGCTTTTTGCACATCCCACAGGTCCGTGTAAAAGTAAAATTCTCTTTTCTGTTCCATATCCGTTCGCTGCACTTTTGAATATGTTAACAAGTTGCATGAGGGGAATGTCTAATCCAAAGATGGCATCTGTTCCACCGGATATCTCATCATCGAAGAAATTATAGTGAATTATCTTTTTTCTTGCATCAATATATTCTCTAGTACCGTAGGATAGAATCATGTCGTATATTCTTTGGAAGGCTGTGCGAGTGACCCTTGGATTTTTTTTCACGATAGCCAAATAATCTTCAAAGGTCCCCTCCCAATGAAGTTCCTGAAAAGCCTTTTTATCCTGAAGATTAGCTATCTGAGTTATAAAAAAATTGTCCGGCATAGAAATCCTCCTTTGCATTACAATATATAACAACTCTTTTGCCAAATAACAATAAAAAATGATGATGGTTTCTGAGGAGATGAATAGTGTGTGCAATCCAAAGAAATTGGGCTGGAAATGGTGCCACTTACCTCAATATATTATTATAGAGGTTTGTATCCCTTTTACTCCGACCTAGATCATATTTGCATCATCTTTCCATGATTCTATGGTTTTATCCAATATTGGTTCAAAAGTGAAACTGAATCAGGTTGTGTGGGGTGCTTATCACGAATAAATTTCAATTTTAATGATATTCTTGTTATGCATGACATGCAACTTGTAAAAAATAGTTATTGTCTTATTGAACAGATTTGATTTTTATTGTGAGCAGTGGTGAGATATTTGAATAAAAATTACTTAACAAAGATTGACTAATTAAAAACATTGACCTATAAATCTCTGGTCTTTAATTTGAGGAGTAGGTATGTGTAAGGACATAGCAGTCATTGGATCTGGTTATTGGGGTAAGAATATAGTAAGAAATCTGTATCAACTCGGAAGGCTAAAATACGTGTGTGATATAAATGGGTCCTTGCTGGAGGAGATAAAGAAGATATATCCTGATATTCAGGTCACTAGTGATTATGAGATAGTTTTAAGAGACCGTCAGTTAAAAGGGGTAATGATCTCTACACCTGCCACAACACATTATGAGTTGGCGAAAAAATCCTTGATGTTTGATAAGTGTGTATTTGTTGAAAAACCATTGGCAATGGATTTAGGTGAGGCTGAGGAGATTGTTAATTTGGCAAGAAAGAGACACCTCAGGCTTATGGTAGGACATATACTTCACTATCATCCGGCTGTAAGGAGATTGAAGGATATAGTATTTTCGGGGGAATTAGGTAAGGTTTATTATATTTTCTCAAACAGGCTCAATATTGGTAGAATTCGAACTGAAGAGAATATACTTTGGTCTTTTGCCCCTCATGATATATCCCTAATTTTGTCTATTGTTCAGGATGACCCTGTTGAAATTGTTTCGAGAGGTAATAGTTATCTTCAGAATGGGGTAGAGGATGTTACAATAACATATCTAAAATTTAGAAGCGGAATTGATGCTCATATATTTGTTAGTTGGTTAAATCCGTTTAAGGAGCAGAAATTTGTAGTGATAGGTAGTAAAGGTATGATAGTATTTGATGATACTGTAAAAGAAGGAAAACTTTTGTTATATCGTCATAATATTGAGTGGGAAAGGGGTCAGATACCTATAGCGAAAAAGTCAGATGGGGAAGTAATTAAGGTAGGTGGAGAGGAACCTTTAAGAGAGGAATGTATTGCCTTTATTAGGAGCATCGATGAGGGAATAGATGTGATTACGAATGGTGAGGAAGGATTAAGAGTATTGAAGGTATTAAAGGCAGCTGAAAGTTCTCTCAAAATAAAGAGTGAAGGCTTCAGAAAAAGTGAGTTTGTAGAGAGCATTGGAGACTATTTTGTTCATCCTACTGCTATAGTAGACGATGGTGTAAAAATTGGGAAGGGAACTAAAATCTGGCACTTCTCGCATATACTTTCAGGGAGTGAGATTGGTGAAAGGTGTACCCTTGGTCAAAATGTAGTTGTAGGGCCTGATGTTAGGATAGGGAATAATTGTAAAATTCAAAATAACGTTTCTGTGTATAAAGGAGTAACAATAGAGGATGATGTCTTTTTGGGTCCATCTATGGTTTTTACTAATGTGTATAATCCAAGGGCATTTATTGAAAGAAAAAATGAGTTTTTACCTACTCTGTTAAAGAGAGGTTGTTCTGTTGGTGCAAATGCGACTATAATATGTGGCAATGTTATAGGTGAATATGCGTTTATAGGTGCAGGTGCAGTAGTAAATACTGATGTTAAACCCCATGCACTGATGGTTGGTGTCCCTGCCAAACAGATTGGCTGGGTATGTTATTGTGGAACTACACTTAAGTTTTCAGGGGATGTGGCAAGATGTAGATATTGTGGGAAACAATTTGTATTAAGAGATGATCAGTTAATATTTAAGGGAGAAGAATTATGATTCCTATGCTTGATCTGAAAAAGGAATATGAATTGTTGAAGGATGAGATAGAGGAGGCAATAAGAGAGGTTATGGAGCATCAACAGTGGATAAATGGTCCTGAGTTAAAGAGATTTGAGATCGAATCCTCAAGATATTTAGGGTGTAAGTATTCAGTGGGGGTTAATTCTGGGACAGATGCTTTGGTAATAGGGCTGAGGGCGATTTCATATGTGACGATGAAAAAGGAGAGATTTGAGGAAGGTGATGAAATAATAACTACTCCTTTTACTTTTACCGCAACGGGAGAATCTATTCTTAGAGCAGGTGCTACCCCTGTTTTTGTAGATATAGATGAAGATTACAATATCTCACCTAAAGCAATAGAGAGAGCGATTACCAATAAAACTAAAGGAATCCTCGTAGTCCACTTATATGGTAATCCATGTAAGATGAATGAAATATTGAAAATAGCGAATGATAATAATCTATTTCTCCTTGAAGATGTTGCACAGGCGTTTGGTAGTAAATATTGTGATAAAATGGTGGGGACCATTGGGGAGGTAGGGGCGTTTAGTTTCTTCCCTTCAAAGAATTTAGGTGCTTTTGGTGATGGAGGATTGATAGTTACTAATAGTGAGGAGGTGAGGGATTTTTGTTTCTATTTAAGAAATCATGGTGGACGGGATAAGTATAATGTAGAATTTTGTGGTTATAATTCAAGACTAGATACATTGCAGGCAGCAATATTGCTTAAGAAATTGAAGTACGTTGATGATTTTGTAAATAAGAGAAGAGAGGTTGCTCGTATCTATAAAGAGGAATTATCAGATGAGAAGGAGATAAAGACCCCTGTTGAGACGGAAAATAGCCTCCATACCTTTCACCAATTTACAATTAGAGTTCCAGCTACTAAAAGGGATAGAGTTGTGGAGGAGTTAGCAAGGCATGGTATAAGTAGTATGATATATTATCCAGTTTTGCTATGTGAGATGCAATTGTTTAAAAATAGGATGCGAGTTACTTCTGTTGATAATGCAATAAAGATCTCTAAAGAGGTAATAAGCCTTCCTATTGGGCCAACTCAAGATAGAGATACTACAATTAGAATTGCGAATACCTTGAAGAAGATAGTAAGAGAGATATGAGGTACAAAATAGTATCCATTGTTGGAGCGAGGCCTCAGTTTATAAAGTTGGCGCCAATCTATAGAGAATTTCGCAATTATAAGGATATTGATCATATTGTTTTACATACAGGTCAGCATTATGATTTTTTGATGTCAGAGGTATTTTTTAAATATTTTAAACTTCCAAAACCAGACATTAATTTATCGGTTGGTTCTGGAGCACATCATAGCCAGACAGGAGAGATGATTAAAAAGATAGGAAGCAAACTTGAAAAGATTAAGCCGACTATTGTGATAATATACGGGGATACCAACACAACTCTTGCTGGCGCATTGGCGTCTGTGAAGCTTAGAATACCAATAGCCCATATAGAATCTGGACTTCGCTCCTACATAAAATATATGCCTGAAGAGATCAACAGGGTGGTCTCAGATAGATTATCTGACCTGCTTTTTGTGCCATCAAAAACCGCCATAGTTAATTTAGAAAAAGAAGGTATTTCTAATGTAATTAATACGCCAGAAAGATTTAGGGATTCTGTAGCTCCTTATGTAATTGAATGTGGTGATTTGATGTATGATATATTGAAGGCTGTTTTGAGAAATATAAAGAGTGATGAACATATCGTTCTCGACAAATATGGACTCAGAAAAGGAGATTATGTACTTGCTACAGTTCATAGGGCAGAGAATACTGATAACATGGAAAACTTGAGTAATATTTTTAGTGCTCTTAATGAGATAGGGAAGGAGTATAATGTAGTATTGCCAATTCATCCACGAACAATAAAGATTCTTAGAAAGATTGATGGTGAAAAAAGCTATACAAATATAATTATTATTCCACCGGTTTCTTACAATGAAATGTTGATAATGGAAAAGAATAGTAGATTAATTCTAACCGATTCTGGTGGTGTACAGAAGGAGGCATTTTGGCTTGGTATCCCATGTATTACAGTGAGGGATAGAACAGAGTGGATTGAGACTGTGAAAGCGGGATTCAATTTTTTGACAGGTGCGAATAGAGAAAAGATAATTGAGACATTTAACAGGGTGATAAGAGACTTTTCACCCAACTTGAGGCTAAAAAACATCTATGGTAGTGGGAATTCAGCAAAGACAGTAGCTAGGTATATATGGAAATATTTAAAATACAGATAATTAGGTTTTTTTTGGAGCCATTTTTATTGATTCTTACTCATAGAAGACTTCTTGTAAATATTACATATAATGAAATAAGAAGTAGAGTTGCAGGTTCTGTCTTAGGTCTTCTCTGGCTTGTCCTTTATCCAATCTTACTTCTCTCTGCTTATGCATTTGTTTATATTTATGTCTTCAGTATAAGATTTCCAATATTTACAACAAATGAATATATAGCCTTGATATTTTGTGGTCTAATCCCATTCATTGCCTTTGCAGATTCTCTCAGTAATGGGATAGGTGCTGTAACTAACAATGTGAGTCTAATTAAAAATGTTATTTTCCCAATAGAGCTTATACCTGTTAAGACAGTAATAGTGAGTCAGATTACACAGATAGTAGGTATCACTTTGTTGATTATAGCCTCGGCATTTTTTAAAAGGATTTCTATTTTTTTGTTGATGTTGCCTATTATATGGATTTTGCAGATAATGTTTACTATAGGGGTCATTTGGGTTGTGTCGTCTTTAAATGTATTTGTAAGAGATCTACAGCAGGTTATCAATGTCCTTATACTTGTTTTAATGTTAATTAGTCCTATTGCCTATACGCCAGAGATGGTCCCAGAAGGAATGAGACCATTGTTGAGGATAAATCCGCTATTTTATATTATAACAGGCGTTCAGGATTCAATTATTATAGGTAGATTGACAGAACCATATCTCATAATAGCTTTTCTTTTTATTGCGTTTTTCTTTTTTGTCTTTGGATATCACTTTTTTATTCGATTGAAGAGGGTTTTTGCTGATAATGTCTGATATAGCGGTAAAGACCATACAACTTGGTAAGGCATATAGATTATATAGTAGTCATTCTGATAAAATTCTTGATTCATTAGGTATAAATAAGCTCCTTTTCTTCAGGAAAAACTATTATCAAGAGTTTTGGGCATTGAGGGATATAAGTATTATTGTTGAAAGAGGAGAACGAGTTGGGATTATTGGTAGGAATGGGGCTGGAAAAAGTACACTTCTCAAAATTATCGCAGGTAATATTTCACCCACAGCAGGAAAGATAGTTGTAAACGGCAAAGTAGATGCGCTAATTGAGTTGGGAACTGGTTTTCATCCTGAGTTTACGGGTAGGGAGAATATTAGGGCGTCGTTGAGGTTACGTGGATTTTCTTATAAGGAGATAAAAAGGCTAGAAGATGAAATAATAGATTTTGCCGAACTTGATGAATTTATAGATTATCCTGTTAAAACATATTCCGCAGGGATGTATGCAAGATTGGCATTCTCCGTATCTACTATGCTTAAGCCAGATATATTGATAATTGATGAGATTCTTGGGGCTGGTGATGCATACTTTGCCGGTAAGTGTATAGAGAGGATGAAGAGATTGACGGAGGAGAGCGGTGCCACAGTCCTCTTCGTTTCTCATGACATATCATCTGTTCAAAAGTTGTGTGATAGAGCTATCTTTCTTGAAAAGGGGAAGATTGTTGAAGATGGAGATACAGTGTCTGTTACTAAAAAGTACACTGCCATGATAAGAGAAATGGAGAATAATAGATTAAAATTAAAGAGCCTTGGTCTAATGAGAAAAGATGCAAAGATTATAGATACTGAATATGGGAAAAATGTGCTTTTGTTTCACTTAATAGAGGAGAATTGGGGTACAATTAAAGGATGTTACCCATTTACAAAAATTGAGTTTATTGTTGATACTCAGTATTACGATATGATAGATATCGGTGGACCTATGGACAATGATAGTTCTTGTTCGGCTTTTTTAATTACCTCCCCTCGGTATACTGATTGGAGTCTACCTAGAAGAATCAATGGGTATATGGCTAGGGTTGTGACAGATTGTAATGGAGTCTATAAACATGCGCCTTTTGTTTTTAGGTTTCCCGAGCATCTTATAGAGTTTGATAAGGCTATATTAAAGTTTAGTTATATTGATAATTTTGTAGGTTCGCTATTTGTGGAATTATATAATGGAGAGAATTATATTAGATTAGGGGAGATAAAATTTGATAATCTTGGGGGTATACGTAATGCAGAGTTTGAAATAGGGGGTGTCCTCAAGACTTTGAGGCAAAAAAGATATAACGATTTAAATGTTTGTTCGGATGATAAAGCAGAGATACGTAATCATGAGGGGCAATATGTTATTCACATAAAGGGCGATGTATATGGGGATATGCCATCAATAATCGAGAATGTGATTATTCTGGATTCTGATATGTTGGAGAGATATGTCTTTATTACTAGGGAGAAGATGATCATAAGAATAAATTATAATGCACCTCTAAGAATAGCTAAACCAATATTTGTGGTGGCGATTTATGGAGCTGATGGGACTGTAGTAAATCAGGCTATTAGTTCTAAAGACAATTTCGAGATTGATTTTATTGAAGGACGTGGCTATGTAGATGTTATATATGATCCACTAATTATTGGGGAAGGAGATTATTATATATCTGTAGGAATTTTTAAAACAGTTGACCTGATGAGTAGAGGTGATAATCCTGCTTATTCTGTTCATGATAGGAAATATTTACTTAAAATAAAGCAGCCACATAATTTAAAAGTTCCTTTAGGTATAGTTAATCAAGATATTAAATGGGAGATGAGTAAGTGAAATTTGAAAAGGATTATTATGAACAAAAATCTTTATGGGAGGGACCCCTGCTTGACTATCAAAAAGACGTAATTGTAGAAATTCACAGGATAATTCCAAGTGATGTTAAAACAGTCTTAGATGCTGGTTGTGGCAATGGAATTGTATGTAACACGATGGTTGATAAGTATGATGTTACAGCTATTGATATAAGTGAAATAGCTTTAAACTATGTGAAAGTTGGTAAAAAACTGGTTGCATCTATTGATAATTTACCTTTTGATGACAAATCTTTTGATCTTGTGATGGTTAATGATGTACTTGAACACTTAAATGATGATATGTATGGAAACGCAATATCTGAGATTCAAAGAGTATCAAAAGGGTATATTATAGTTACCTTACCATTTCTTGAAAATTTAGAATTTAATCTGACAAAATGTCGTAGTTGTGATAGAGAATTCCATGTAAATTTACATAAGAGGAATTTTTCGTTTAAAGAGATAAGTTCACTTTTTGAGGATTTTAAACTTAAAAGGGTTGTGTTTTGTGGGAAGACTTATCAAAGTACAATAACACCATTTATTAGTTTGAGGCATAAGTTGGGGCATTATTTAGGAGGAGAGCATATCCTGTGCCCATTTTGTGGTCATAGCCAGGGAGTTGAATATAAAGACCATAACACGCTTAGAAATAGGTTTATTGATGTTCAAGAATATATATTCTTTTACCAAAATAGAGATTTGTGGAGGATAAGACCTGATAGACAAGAGATTATCGGGCTTTATGAAAGAAAATCTATTGATAATATAAAGCCTGATAGAGTAGAAACAATAGAGGAGTCTTATAAGATTCATTCGAATGTTATATTTTTCTCTAGAATCTTTTACCAAGAGGAGTTAAAACCATTTTATCCTTATCCACAGTATCAAATATTATCAAAAGAATATGAATTTGATGGTAACATGCTTAGAATAAGGAGTGAGGTCATTATTGATGCATTGAGAGTTTCATTCCCTCACATAGTTGATGAAAATGTTAACTTAGAGGTTGAGGTAATTGCAAATGCGGAATCTAAGATTATTGTGAGCATGTATGATATTATCCTTGATAGGTATAAGATCTTGAAAGATATAAAGTTGGCGTCTGGAAATTTTAAGTTTGAGATCAGTGAGCTACCCCATTTCTTGCCTTCAAAATATGGGTTGCTTTTTCAAGTTACTTTGACAGGGGATATCTATTTTAAACAGATTGCTTTAAGAGGAGCTGAAAATATTTTTGAGATAGATGTTCTCAAGACAGATGGATATGTGTTGAGAAACTATGAAGATGTTCAATTGTATTTGAAGACCGAACCAGAGGAGATAAAGCCTGATTGGTATTTTTCTGATTTTAATTTATTGGGTGTAAGTAGTTTGATCAATCGATATTCAGGAGAGGTAGATATTGCTACTAAGCTTAAGATATTGGAACTCTTTCTGTCTTATGCTGAGTATTTGAGAACTGAAATAAATAAACTAAGTATCAGGATTGAGGATATTGAAAACCAAAGGAGGCAATACGAGGAATTATATAATCAATCCTTGAGAAATTCTGTAATACTTAATGAGGCTCTTGAGAAGAAAGAATGCGAAAGGGCAAAAGCTGAGGAGATGGCCTCTATGTATTTGAGAGATCTTAAAAGCCTTGAGAATAGGTTTAATGAGTTAAATGACCTTTTAAATAATACAGAGTCGTTGAGGCAATATGCGGAGAATATGTACCAAAACGCGCTGTTGGAAATTAATACCTTAAAAAGAATTATAGAGGAGAAAGAGATAGCCTATAGGAAAGCTGACGAGTCTGCGTTAAGATACTACAATGAGTTGAAATTAATTGAGGATAAGTATAACGAGCTAAATGAAAAGTTAAATAAAATTGAAGAGTCGAGGTCGATAGCTGAAAATTCTTATCAAAGTGCTTTGAGAGAAATAACGGTATTAAACAAACTTATTGATGAGAAAGAGAATGGAAGAATTTTGGCAGAAGAAACTGCTAAAAGATATCTTGAAAATCTAAAGCTGATGGAGAAAGAATATGATGAATTAAATAAAAAATTAAATCAGGTAGAAGAATTTAGACTTATAGCTGAAAATTCCTGTCAGAATGCATTAAAAGAATTGGAAGTATACAAAGAAAAATGTAATGAACTAAGTGAGAAATTGCATTTGTCAGAGGAATTAAGATTAAAAGTAGAAAACGAGTATAAGGGTCTATTAAAAAAAGAAGAAGATTTAAAAGTAAACATAAATAACTTAAGAATGGAGGTAGAGTCTTTAAGAAATGAGAAATTAAGGATAGAATGTGAAAAGAAGGATTTAATAAAATCGGTTGAATTTTTGAAGAGAAGTAAAGTCAGGAGGGTACTTGTCTTATCTCATATGTTTCCTCATCCAGACCAGTTGGTATTTGGTACTTTTGTGCTTGACCAGGTAAAGGCGCTTCTTAAATATACGGATTTAGACGTAAGGGTAATCTCCTGTAGGCCATTCTGGATGAATACATATAATCCTATAAAACTTAGAGAGGCTAATCGTGTTTACTGGGAGACAATAAAAAAGACGAAGTGGGAGGAGAGAGATGGGGTAAAAGTAATGTATCCGCCCTACAGGGTAGGAGGACCATTTAAGTTTATTACACATTGGCATACGTATTCACAGGCAGTGATGAGTGTAATATATGATGTTATGAAAGACTTCAGGTTTGATTTGGTGCACGCACACACTGCATATATTGATGGGAGTGCCGCGAAACTAATATATGACAAATTCAGGATTCCCTACGTTATCACAGAGCATATGGCACCATATTCTGAATATGTTAAAAATCCAATAGTTTTGAACAAATCTATTGAAGCTAGCAGGTATGCCTTAAGAATCTTGTGTGTATCTCCGAAGTTTAGGGAGGAAATTGCCTCATTTATGCCGGCTGATATAAAACCAAAACTTTTTGTCTACGGCAATGGGGTGCATACAGATTTATTTTATCCCATATCTGATAAAAATTTTAAAAGTGATCCAGTTAGGTTGTCGTTTGTAGGTTCCCTTGATGAACGTAAAAATCCATTTCTAGTGCTACGGGTATTTAAGAAGTTAAGAGATAGGGGTTATAATGTAATATTAAATATTATGGGGAGAGGTCCTTTGTTGGAAAAGATGAAGGAATTTGTTGGTTATAGTAAACTTAGTGATTACGTGTGTTTTTCCCATTCGTTGCCGGTAGAGGAATATTCGAAATTTTTTAGAGAGAATACAGATATACTTGTGCACCCTAGTAGATCTGAAGGATTTGGAGTTGTGATTATTGAATCTCTTTCATCCGGTAAACCTGTTGTTGCTACGAGATGCGGTGGTCCTGAGTATATAATAGATGACGAAAGATTGGGAAGGCTTGTGGATGTAGATGATGAGGACGAATTTTA